>JAQVZB010000001.1 GCA_029004695.1 Bacilli bacterium
GGTTTAATCCTCGCAGGATTTTAAGTCCTGTGCGTCTACCTATTCCGCCACTCGGGCAGGCACTTTGTCTTAAATAATTAAGACTATTAGAGTATAACCTATTTTTTTTAGTTTATCAAGACTTTTTAGTTTTTTTAAATTAAATTAACATGTTTTTTATTACTATTTATTTAATTCTTTTAACTTTTCTGCTGTCCAATCATTTAATTTTTCATATAAAGGTAAAAATCCCCTAATTGATTCTTTGACTAAAACTTTATCATCATTATATTTATAATTTATATTTTTGATTGATAATATTAATTGTTTATCCTTTTCATTAACATCTAAAACATATACATATATAACATCACCAATATTTACATATTTATTAGGATTAGTCACATATCCTTGAGTTATTTCTGAAATATGAATTAAACCATTATATTCATTATCTAAACTAATAAATATTCCATAATCTTCAATTCCGCTTACTTTTCCCTTTACAATATCACCTTTTTTATACATTTCAAAGCTCCTCTAATATTATTATAACATGTTATAGTCTTTACTAAATAATTAATTTTTTGTATAATTTAATTAGGTGATAAAAATGGAAAATAAAATTAAAGAAGTAATAGAAAAAATGAGACCTTATATGAATAGCCATGGTGGAAATATTGATTTTATTAAATATGAAGATAACGTGGTTTATATCAAGTTAACCGGCTTATGTAGTTCATGTCCTCATCAAAATGAAACATTACAAAATGGTTTATTAAGAGCTCTTCAAGCAGAAGTTCCTGAAATTAAAGAACTTATTGCGGTAGATCTATAGTTCTTTTTCTTATCCAATTGATATTAACAATTGGATATTTTTTTTGTAATAAATTATAAATCTTTATGATTAGATTTTCAAAGTCATAACATAGATTAATAACTAATATTAATTCAGCTTCATCTTTATCATTTAAAATAATTTCATCAAAAATATCAAAATAATAAGATGGATATAATAATCTAGCTAATAATAAATTAGCAGATGTTTCTGTGTAATTAAAACTATTTATATATTCTAAATAATATTCGTCTTCTTTTTTTTCACAATAAAAAGAGCTTTTTATATACTCAACTATATTTCTTACAAATGCATCAGATAACATATTACCGGGATTAAAATAATCACCTTTTTTAATTGGGACATTCATTCGATAGTGTTGGATAATACTTTCATTTTCATTAATATTTTTATACTTATTAGCTATATAAATGGCATTTTCGGCTAGACCGATATAATAATAAATACTTTGTAAGATAATTTTTTTATCCTGAGCTAATTCATTTATTTGTATTTCATAATAATCAATTCTTTCGCTCCATAGTTTAGCCCAATTAACATCAGATTTACTAGGAATATATATTTGTTCTTCAAACTTTAATACTTCTTTATCATCACCATTTATTTGAAAAAGAATATATTCTTTATTATCAAAATCACTTACGGGATTGTTATCCTTATTTAAGATAATAATATAAAATCCAATATTATTTTTCATTAATTTTTCATAAATGTCTAAAATATAATTTTTAGATAAAATTAATTCAATTAATAAAAATTTATATCCATTAATTGCAAAATAAAATCCATTATACATTTTATGCAATTCATTAGGATATAAATTGTAATAATAATTAATTATATTTTCCATATTTAATAATATGAAAAAAGCTTAAGTTTTATACTTAAGCTGCTAGGCCTTTATTTTGTTCTGGTTCATCAAATATATTAGTTGAACCTGGATCAATACTAAATGGAGATATTTCTTTTAAGTTTTCTGTAATTAATGGTACTTCACTATCATTAGTTAAGGTTTTTTCTACAATATTTTCGACTGGTTCAGCAATATTTTCGATTGGTTTTTCTACTTGAGGTGCTACATTACTAACAGTTTCTTCTTTAGATAATTGATATATATTAGATAATCTAATTACATCTTCTCCAATTGAATCAAGATCCCCTTGAATTTTGGTAATTTTATTTATAATTCCTAAAACATAATCATTCCCAATGTTATTTAAACTTTCTTCTTGTTGAATTTGAGTTTGATCGGTAATATTATTAACATTTTCCTCTTCTATTGAAACATCATTAGGTGTTACTTTCACTTCTTCCTCAATTTTTGGTTCTGAAAGTTCATTAGCTAGTAATTCAGCCGGAGTTGAAATATTAGGTTCAACTGATTGAATTGATTTTTCTTTAATAATTGCGTTTTGAAGATCATTATTTTTTATTGCTGATTCAAAACTCTCTTTAAATTTTACTTTTTTAGCCTCATCTATTGCAATTACATTTGGCTCTTTAACATTTATAACATTTTCCAATTTATAAACCTCCTATATTAATATATCTTACATTCGAATTATCATTACCAGTTAAAATAGATTTCATTACATTTTTTAAATTAGTCCATTCTTGTTCTGACATCTTTTCTCCAACACTAATAGGACTATTAGTATCCATTATTTCCGCAACATACATTTTAATTAAGTTATTTTCAACAACTTCATTTTTAGTATAAAATATATATTTTTTCCCAATATTAATTAATTCAAAAGAACTAATAAGTTCAGCCGGAATAATTTCACCACTAGACAATTTAACTTGAATGTTACTCATATTATTACCTCACTATTCTATAACAAGCATATCATAAAAAAAAGGCTTATTCAACAACTTTTTCAATTATAAAATGTCTGCATTCATAAGCACAATTATCTTTTAAATAAGTTTCATGATTTTTAAAATTATTTATATCGGTACAATTTTTATTTTCTGGTTTATAAAATCCTTTTAATCTTACTTTACCATATGACCAATCACCTAAAATGTAATCATAAGGATAAAAATATTCCGTATATTTTTCTTTTAAAGCTTCTAAATCAAAACCATCACGATAGTTTACTATTAGTTTATATTTATTATTATCTAATGTAATTCCTTGCATATTAACTCCTTAAAAATGAAAATGCTATTACTAAACCCACCATTATTTCAGTCGCCATAATACTTAATAATACTATAGTATCTACAAATCCACTTCCGCTTGTTAATACAAGCTTTTTCGGATCAAATTTCGGTTTATCACCTTCATTATTTGTTTCTTCTTTTTCAATTTTTTCATTTATTTCATTTATTTTGATATTTGATAATTTTTTAACATCATCAATTGATAATCCATATTTTTGGTAAATATCAGGCGATAATAATTCAGGTTGAATAGTTTCTAAACTAATATCTGCTTTTAATTGAAACCTTTTCCTTTTCCAAAGACCAGATATAAAAGTTTTATCTTCAACAATTAAATCTTGTAATTTAACTATATCTCCATCGGTTGGATCAAAAAAATTATTATATTTCTCGATTTCTTTTTCCGTTATTTTGTGGAAATTGCTTTTAAGCAATACCATATTAATCATAATAGTTTCAATTTGGGTAAGTAATTTTGTTTTCGTTTCTTCATGCAAGCTATTTAACCAACTATCATAATCTCTCATATATTTAATAAACATTTCCATTTCAGATTCTTTTAAACCATATAGTAAAAGATTTTTTTTAAAACTTTCTTCTTTTCCTAATTTAAAAGGATTTATAATATTTATTTCTCCATATACTGAAACAAGTACTTGGACAACAGAAAATTCGAAGATATGTATTTTATCAATGGCTTTATCTTCGATATAATTTAAATAATTAATAATTCCATTATGAATTGCATTATTTATAAATACTTTCATGGTAATTACCATCCTATTATTAATATATCACAAAAATAAATAACATACCATATTATTTTAAATTGATTACACTACTTTTACTTTCTAAAATACCATTATAAAATTCAGGTATTTTTCCTTGAATAACTTTTGAAGCTACTAACATGTCAAATTTATATTCTATTTGTTCAGAACTAGCAGGATATAATAAGCTTTCCTTAATATATAACGTAATATATAAATTTATTAGCAAACTATTAATACCATAACCGGTTACTTTAGTATAAAGATCTCCCCTTACATTTTCGAGTAAATTTATTTTAATATATATTTTAGGGCCTAAATTCATTAATAATATATTATCAGACCAGGCATAATAAGGTACTTTTATTATTAAATTATCATTAATTGCTATAGCGGGTGAATGAAGTTTACCATTTTTTAAATCTATTACTTCATTTTCAATTTGTTCTTTAATATTTAATATAACTTCATAACCTTTATCTAATTTAAAATCAATATGACTTATGACATCTTCTTTATCTTTATTAATAACAATTAATTCTTCCATCGAAACTTTCATTAAGTTTTCTTTAGTTAAATATTTTATAACAATATTAGTAGTTATTTCTTTTAATTCTTTTTTGGCACTTTCTTCAATTACACTACTAAACTTAGTAATAAATATCATAAGAAAAGAGATTGTATTAATTACTATAGCTAAAATAATGACAAAAATAATTCGCTTTTTTTTTATATTAATTCTTTTTTTATATTTTACTCTCTTCATATTTAAGTATATGACAAAAAAAGAGCTATATTAAAATAGTTCTAAATTTAAATAATCATTTAATAAAAATACTATTAAAGCAATAATTATAATAATAAAGATAAACACCAATAATTTTATTAAGATTGAATTTGATTTTATATCTTTTTGAATATCTTTAAAATCTTCATAATCTTTATCTTGAACTATCATATTACCTGTAAAAAAAGTACTTTCTGCAGTAACAGAATCAATTTGTTCGGTTTGATTTAAATTAAGTAAATCGGCAGCAGCATTTTTGACTTTTTCTTGATTTTCGATTTCTAATTGGGTAATTGTATTAATCAAAGCCATTAATTCATTTTCTTCATCATGTTTCTTAAAATCTGATTTCGAATTAATATTCAAATTTTCTAATATATCATTATTAGTATTATTAATTTTCTTTAACCTATCTTGTAAATAATCAACTGATTGTTCTGATTTAGCTTTAGCAATTATTTCATTAATATCATATTCTTTAGTATCAAATAAATCTTCTTCTTCTTTAACTTCTTCAGTTTCATAATCTAAAGCAATTGATTTTCTTCTCGGCATATTATCTCGATATTTTTTATCAAGCATTTCTCTAATTTTATCTACATCAATATTTTTACTATCAGTTTTTAATATCGATATATTAGAGTTTAAATCTATCTTATTATAATCTTCAATTTCATTATTTTGGTATAAATCAGCTTTTAATTCCGTTCTTTTTTTATATTCAGGAGTATCAAATTCATACTTATCCATACGAGAATTCATAATATCACCACTTTAAATTATAATATCATAAAATGTAAACAAATGGAATATATCTTGATTTCTTTACATAAAAGTCGTTATAATATTTATGGAGGATTTATGAAGAAAGTTGAAATAATAAAAGACTCTTGTATTTCTTGTGGATTATGTATCCAAATGAATAATGAAGTTTTTAATTATGATGATAATGGCAAAAGTGATATTGTTAAACAAATAGTTAATGATGAAGTCATTAACATTGCAAGTATGTGTCCTACTGGAGCAATAATTATAACTGAATAATAAAAAAAGAATTAAATGAAGTGAACCCTATTTTTAACACTTTAATAAAAAAGAACTTTATTGTAAAATAACATCTCATGAAAGTGAGGTGTTATTTTTATGGTTTCAAGTGAACAAAAATTTAATAAATATAATAATGAATTTAAAAACAAAACTGTTGAAGAATATTTAAGCGACAATTTTTGTAGAAGTAAAATTTTATCAAAAAAGTATAATGTTTTATTTCATAGAGTGAACTATTTATGGTTCACTTCATTTAATCATTTTTAATTTTCTTCTAAATAATTAGCACTTTTATGAGGTTCTTCAAATAACAAATTAGGATAATTTTGTTGCTTTAAAGCTTCATAAACCATTATTGCAACACAATTAGATAGGTTTAAAGCTCTAACTTTATCAGTAGTAGGAATTCTAAGACATTTATCGAGAAAAGGTCGTAATATTTCTTTAGGAATACCAGTTGTTTCTTTGCCAAAAATAAAATAGATATTATCTTCTTTATTACTATAATCAAAACTAGTATGTGGTTTTTTCCCATACCTAGTTAAAAAATAATACTTCCCTTTATTCTGATTAAAAAAGTCATCAATATTTTCATAAAGATTATAAGAACAATCTTTAATATAATTAACACCACTTCTTTTAATACTTTTTTCATCTAAATTAAAACCTAATGGTTTAATCAAATGAAGCTTTGCATTAGTTGCAACACAAGTTCTCATTATATTTCCAGTATTTCCAGGTATAAGTGGTTCATGGAGAACAATATTTATCATGTTTCACTAATTATTTCATATTTTTCTAATAATTGAACAAATCTACCGATATCAATTTGTGAATTTTTACTATCTATTAAATCGATTACTTTATTATCTTTAAAATAAATTATAGCCGGCACATTAGTAATTTTAATTTCCTTTAAGCCTAGAATTTTATTTAATTTATCAATATAATTTTCATCTTCCATTAAATCGTTAATATTTAAATAAACCATATTATCAATCAAATCATTATCTCTTAAAACTTTTTTTAGCTTTACTTCTAGATCTCTAATATTTGAATCACCGGTATAACTAATGTATAAAAAAGTATCACTACTAAATTCAAGCATCGCATTTTGAACTTCGTTATATTTTATATTAGCAACATGTTTAGAGATATAACTATTATTTATTTGATTTTCTAAATAATGTCGATAAAGATTACTAGCTGCAATAGTGATTAAAATTATTCCCAATAATAATAAAAATAATTGGATATATTTTTTTTTGTTCATTATTTTTCACTCTTCCTTTACTATTAAAGTATATCATATTATAAAATAAAAATGAAGAAATTTATTCTTCATTAATATCCCATTTTCTTATATTTATCGTGTAATTCTTTAAATCGAGCAAAGTGAACAATTTCTCTTTGTCTTAAAAATAATAATGGATTAATTAAATCAGGATCTTCGGTCATATCAATTAAATTTTCATAAGTTGATCTTGCTTTTTCTTCAGCAGCCATATCTTCAGCTAGATCTGTAATGGGATCTCCCGTTGATTGTAAAGAACCTGCATTAAATGGGATCCCAAAACTATCACTAGGATATATACCTTTACCATGCTCAACATAATTTGCAGTTAAACCATGTTGCTGTAATTCATCTAAAGAAACATCTTTTAATAATTGATAAACCATAGTACATATCATTTCACAATGTCCCATTTCTTCAGTTGCAATATCATTTAATAAAGCAGCTCCTTCTGGGGTTGGCATATTAAATTTATGACAGAAATATCTTAAAAAAGCTCCTAATTCACCATTTGGACCTCCAAATTGAGTAATAATTAATTTAGCCATTTTAATATCTTTTTTCTTTACATCAACTGGATATGGTAATTTCTTATCATATTTATACATCTTTTACCTCCCATGGCCATGGTTTTTTATACCATGTAAAATTTTGACCTACATCATGACATAAATCTAATACATCATAATTTTCTGAATATGTTTTAGTTAGATTTTCTAATTCCGATATATAACTTTTAAATAATTGAAATGCTTCTTGATCTTCAGGATATATATCTAAATATAGATTTAAATCATTAACTGCTAAACATAATGACTGAATTCTTAATAATAAACAACCTTTTTGACTATCAGATTTTAATTCTCTAGGCTGATAATTTTTATAAGGACTATATAAATCATAAAATAAATTACCAATTGTTAACCCTTCAATCGGGGTTAAAATCCCATTATCTTTCTTCAAATTAAAGTAATCTTTTAATAAAAATTCATCTATATATTCTTTGTACATTTTATCTCCTCCATTTTATAATATGTAAAACGCCCTTTTAGATAAGGGCGTTTTCATTATTTAATATTTCATTTTATATTTAATATTTTTATTCTTTTTTAATTTTACTTATTATAAGATAAATGATATTATAATATCGGTGATATCGATATGCTATTATTATTAACTTGTCTTAAAATTTTTTTTGCAAGAATGACTGATGTTTGTTTAGGTACATTAAGAACCGTAAATATCGTTAAAGGTCGTAAATTTACGGCTACAGTAATTGCTTTTGTTGAAGTTACAATTTGGTTTTTAGTAGCTAGAGAAGCTATAAATTCTGTTTTTGATTCCTGGTTTATCCCAATATCATTTGCTGGAGGATATGCAACTGGTACTTATATTGGAATCTTTCTAAGTGAAAAATTAATTGGAGGTCATTTAACACTTAATATAATATCTTCAAAAATAAATCAAGATAATATTAATTTAATAAAAGATCAAGGATTTGGAGTATCAATAATTAGTGCCCAAGATGATAAATCAATGTTATTAATAGAAATCGATAAAAAACATTTAAAAGAATTACAAAAATTAATTAAATCAATTGATAGTTCAGCTTTTATTATAGCTAATGAAACTACATATGTTCATAATGGATTTATTAAATAATAAGGTCATAAATATTCCTTATTATTTTTTTTGATTAAATAGGTCTTTCTTGCTAAATCAAATGGGATTACTGAAAAAGCTATAACAATTACTAAAAATAATTCTTTAATAGTAAGTCCATAAGTTCTAAAGATATTTCCCCCATGATAAATTAAATATATTTGAATAAGGCTTACTAAGCAAAAAATAATTAAAAAAACTTTATTTTGAGTTAGATTATAAAATAAATTTCTAGCTTTAGTTCGAGCATTAAAAGCATTAAAGATACCAATAAATATAAAGAGAGCAAAAAAAGCGGTCATAAAGTAATTATTATTAACATCATATCTTATGATATCTTTAAATAAAGGGATTTTTAAAAAAAGAAGACAAAGTAAAGCTGAATAAAAACCCGTTAGAATTATTTCCCCATACATATAATTATTTATGATTGGAACATTTTTGTCTTTAGGTTTTTCTTTCATAAATTCAACACTTGATCCTTCATAAGCAAAAGCAAGCCCAGCTAAAGTATCCATTATCATATTTATCCATAACATTTGCATAACAGTTACTGGAGTACTTATTCCAATAAAAGGACCAATGATCGACAAAGTCATAGCACATATATTTACAGTTAATTGAAAGATAATAAATTTTCTAATGTTTTTAAAAATAGTTCGTCCAAAAAGAATGGCATTACTTATTGATTTTATATTATCATCTAAAATAACTATATCACTTGCTTCTTTAGCTACTTCAGTTCCGCTTCCCATTGAAAAGCCAACATCGGCTTTTTTTAGTGCGGGTGCATCGTTAACTCCATCACCAGTCATACCAACGACTAAATTTAATTCTTGAGCTATTTTAACTAACCTACTTTTATCAATTGGTTTAGCTCTTGCGATTATTTTTAATTTTGGTAATATTACTTTTATTTCATCATTATTTAAATTATTAAATTCATTACTAGTAAGAGCTATTTCATTATTATTTAAAATTTTTAATGATTTACCTACTACTAATGATGTATCAAGAGCATCTCCTGTTACTAATATTACTTTTATCCCCGCATCCTGAATCAATTTTACTCCATCATAAGCATCATCTCTTATTTCATCCTGAATTATAACTATTCCAATAAAAATTAATTCATGATCATTGGGTTTATCATTATAAGCTAGCATTATAACTCGCATTCCTTTTTGAGTATATTTGCTAATCATTTTTTCAATATCTAAAGGATTAGTTAATAATTCTTTTTTATTATTTTTATCCAAATAATACTTACAATTAGGTAATATTACTTCGCTTGCGCCTCTAATATAAAAATTTTCTTTAGTTGTGGCACTAGAATACTTTAAATTACTGTCAAAAGGTTCTTTGGTGATTATTTCTTCTTTTTCATATGATGTAATGAATTTTTTTAAAGCTTGGTCGGTAGTGTTACCCCCTATTATTTTACTATCAACTATTTCACTAGAATTATTTATGTTAATTGATTTAGATATGATATTTAAATATTTAGGATATTTCATTAATTCAATCTCATTATTAAAAATTCTTCCATAATAATCACATACTCCTAGTACTGAAAGCTCACCTTTAGTTAATGTTCCTGTTTTATCAGTTAAAAGTAAATTTAAAGAACCTGCGGTTTCAATTCCAACTAATTTTCTAACCAAAACATTATCTTTTAATAATTTTTTCATATTAGTAGAAAGTACTAAAGCAACCATCATTGGCAAGCCTTCTGGTACAGAAACAATAATTATCGTAACTGCCAATGTTAAACCATAAATAACATAATCAATAATTAATATCGGAGTATTTAAAGTCGTTAAGATAGCTTTTATTTCAAAATCATTACTTATAACTATTACTGATAAAAGATAAGAAAAAAACACTAATACAGCAGCTATATATCCCATTTTACTAATGACTTTTGCTAGATGTCTTAATCTTAATTTAAGTGGACTTTCAGGATTTTGTTCTCCTAATTCTTTTGCAACATTTCCATATAAAGTATTATTCCCAACATGAGTTATTTTCATAATACATTCTTTTGAATAAACGATACTACCTTTATATAATTTGTTTTTTTCTGTCGCCTGATTATTTACGGCTTTTTTAGATACTTCATAACTTTCGCCTGTTAAAGATGATTCATCTACCGTAACTTCTCCTTTAACAATAATTCCATCAGCTGATACTGCTTCTCCAGCTGATAACATAACAATATCACCAACTACTAAATCATCTACTAAAATATTAGCAATTTTATTATTTCTTCTCACTCGAGTATAAATTTCACTATTTTTTTCTAATAATTTATTAAATGCCTTCCCACTACCATATTCGCTTATTGAAGAAATAAATGATGCTAAAAAAATTGCTATAAAAATGCCAAGTGTTTCAAACCAATCAAATTCCCTGAATAAAAAAACAACTTTAACTGCTAAAGCTATCAATAAAATTTTTATAATCGGATCTCCAAAAGATTCTATAAATAATTTAAAAAAATGATTTTCATTTTTAGCTTCAATATTATTACCGCCATACTTTTCCCTTGCTTCAATTACTTCTGCGTCAGTTAAACCATTAAATTCCATAACTAATCCTCCGCTTAAATTATATGGGACAAGTTATTAAAAAATTACTAATACTATTAAACATAAAAACAACTGTAAAGTAGTCAATATTTGACAATAATAAATTGTAAAATATGCGTTCTTATTCTATAATTAAAATGTAAAGCGAGGTGTCTACTCAGTGTTTAAAAAAATAAAAATTCTTTTATTGATAATATGTTTAATTACCTGTTTAGGGCTAATGAGTAGCACTTATTCTAGATATGTGGCAAGTGCTCAAAGTGATATTAATGCCCAATTTTCTAAATGGCAAATTTTAGTTGATAGCATTGATGTTACTAGCAATAGCCAATCTAGTGTCAATATAACCCCAATAATTGAAGAAAATCAATTTATAGCTTCCGATACTGTTGCTCCATCTTCTAAAGGTTATTTTGACATCATAATTGATCCTACAAATGTCGATGTGTCATTTAATTACAATATCAATTTAAGTGTTTTAAATGAAAATATACCTGACTTGATAATAAGTAAATATGCTATATTACCAGAAAATTATATTGAAGGTGATACCCTTGAATTTATACCAATACTTAATAATAATATAACTAATTCATTACTATACAATAATAATGAAGTTGGTTTTACATTTAATCCGTTTACGATAAGAATATATTTTGAATGGTTCGAAGGTACTAACGAAACAATGAATGATGAAGCTGATACAACTATTGGAACCCTAGCCGTTAATGAAAGTACAGTTCTTGAAATGAATGCTAATATAACATTTGAGCAAATAATAGAATAAATATATAAAATGCACTTTAGCAAAAACCTCTTTCCAAAATACAACTTAGAAATTAGTGCAAAAAAAGGACAGCAAATGCTGTTCTTTTAGTTTTTTTATTAATTTATGTTTCTATCTAGTAAAAATAAAAGTCTTTTTTATAATCTGCTTTTATCTATTTCAATAACCGGAATAACATTGCAGGTACTTTCTTTTAAATTTCCATAGACTTTAGAATAAGTATCATCTATTTTTACCAAAGCAAATCCAGATAATTCACCATAACTGCTTTGAGTCCAATAACAATTATTTGAAGATAAGAAATTATATTTATCATTCATAAATCTAAAGAAACCATTTTTATTTATTGTATTTGTAATTAAAGTGTTTAAACGATTATTATAATTAATATAACCTAGTACTTTATCTGAATAAGAATTAATTATTATTTGAGAATTTTTAATATCATTAGAAATTATCTTCATTATATCTTCAACTAATAAATATCTTGTTGTAACATGCCATGAACTTACATAAGTATTAAAAATAGTAACATAATTATTATAGCTGACTTGGTCATAAGTTCTAAGGGGATTAAGTAGTAAAGTAACCTTAGTATCTCCTAAGGTGTTATTTTCATCTATTACATAAGTTTTAATACACGTATCACTTATAGTAAAACATTCATTATTATTAATTACATCAATTAATATTTCATCACCTAAATTATACCTTGGATCACTAGATGAGTCGATATCTAAATACTGTTGTGCAGATAAACTAATTTCTACTTGGACTGATGGTAATATTTGATAATTTTCATCTTGTTGTTTTTTTAATAATTCCCCTTCTTGAAACTCATGAGCTTTATTACCCCATAAACTATCTAATTCATCATTACCAGAATCAAGAGGCCAAGACACTGCTATTTCAAATACCTCTTCAGTTCCGTTTGATAATATATAATTTTTACTTAAATTTATATTAATATTGAAAGGATACTCATGAGAAATTAAATCCTCCATATATTCTGAAGTTACTCCATTTACATCGATTTGAAAAAAATCATTAGGATCTCCTAAAATTCTTGCAGAAATAATGTCATAATTAATTTCGGCATCTGAATCTCCTAAATTTCTTAAAGTAATTAGTTCTGTTACTGGTTCCATTCCAGGATATATTTCCGAAAGTGACATAACGACACTATTTTTTACAGCCGTACCATTTTTAGAAAGCTCAATATTCCAGGCTTTTACATTTACTTCGGTAGATACTCCTGCTATTCCACTATATGCAAACCAAGCTAATGTGGCTGAAATGAATGAGATAGCCATAAATAATAATGATACAAAATTTAATTTAAAGTATGTTTTGTGCCGTTTCTCCATTATCAGTCACATCCCTTCATTTAATTTTTTTCAATCAGTTATTTTCGTTAATTTTTTTACTTCTTTTTTTTTCCTCTATATTAAACATTGTAATTGCAATTTCATATCCAATAATTCCTACTAGTGGAACAATAATACATAAATAAAATCCTGTATCTGTTGCAATTATTTTATAAAAAAATGATAATGAATTAATTTTATATGTTACAACACCTAATAATTGATTTTCATAAATAGTTGGATCTTCTATTATATTGCTTAAACCTTTAGCTCTAAAAAAATATTCTCCTCTTGTATTAGTTTCTACACTAATTACTTTGTGGGTTACAATTTTACCTTTAATATCTCCCGTTCTACCAAAATAACTTATATCATCACCAGGCTTAATAGTCGAAGGATCTACTTCTTTTGATAATAATACATCACCTATTTTATATTCAGGCTCCATACTAGCAGTTACAACGGTAAATACCCGATAATTAAAGAATGATAATTTATTATCACTAAATCGTTGTAAATATACAGTTACTATAAATGCTACAACGAATATAACAAATATAATGTTTATTATATTTATTAATATTTTTAATCCTTTATTATTAGTTAATTCTTTTAATTTTTTCATATATTTTTCCTTTTCTACAAATAATTTTGAGCTTTTTCTAAATATTCGTCAATAGCGCTTTTAAATTTATTTTTAATTTCTGATCCGTCTATTTCAGTTTTATTTTTTTCTTTTTTTAATTCTTCAGCTATTATATTTAAGATTTCTTGTTCCGATATTATTGTACCATTGCTTAGTAACATCGAAATAACTCTTTTAATTTGTTGATGCATTAGGATAATAGCATATTCTGATATTCTCTTCTTCTGTTCTCTTTTCGAAGAAGATATCGAATCTAATACAAAATATTCCATTAAAAATGCATCATCTAATATTGATTTTAATAAACCGTCACCAGTTGTATCAAGTCCTTCTTTTTTATTTTCTTTAATTGACTCTTCATATGATTGTAAAAAGTCCCATAATTTAACTGCTGCTTGAAAGTTAGGATTTTTGAGAATTACATTTGTTCTTTTTATTGGAGAGGTTACTTTGGCTATATTAGCTTTATCTAAAGTTTCATATAATTCACTTCTTTGCCATCCAAATATAAATTTATTAATAATTTCTAATCTTTCATTTATTTCTTCTAATTTTTCTTCAATAGATTTTATATTTTTTCGATCTTTTTCAGAATCAGGCACTTCATTAGCAGTTATTTTCAATTCAATATTAATTTTTTCTTCGCCATTATGAGTAGTAGCTGCATACTCTAATACTTTTTCATCTTTTACTTTAATATTTTCTAATTCTTTTTCTTTTTTCATTATAAAACGAGATAGGTTATATATTAGGGTAAAAATAAATTTATTTTCATAAGTATTAAAAGTTTCTTCTGATCTTTCAATTAAAATTTTCGATGGTGTTACTTCTTGAGTGGTTTCATCTATTTTTTCTATATAATGGGTATGTCTTGATAGATCTTTTATACTAGATACACTAATTTTTTTAGCTCTCTCTACTTTAACAACATCTTCTTCTCTTACTAAAGCAACTTTCGGATTGGTAAAAATGTTATCTATATATGGGCATGCGTACTCGATCTCATCAATCCATTTAAATTCAAGAAAATTACTTGAAAAATCTGCTTGATAAAACATTTCAGAGCTTAACTTTTGAATAAAGGTATCACTTTTATCATTTAATTTTTTATTTAACTCTAATTTAGCCATATATATTCTTCCTTTCTACTATGCCGACTTTTTAATTCTTTCTACAAATTCAATACATTCTGCCATTTTGCCATTACCAAATGTCTTATTTAAATAACTAACAAAAGGATCAATTTCATCTCTTATAAATAAAATATTTAATTGTTCGAATTTACGTAATATCTTTTTAGCAATAAAATAATCAATTCCTTCGACTTCAGAACCTCCACAAGCAACATAAACTGGTACAAAAGTATTTAACTGTTTTAAAATACGATTACCAAATGCGATACGGAAATGTTTTATAACATAATCATCTAATTCTTTAATCTTTTTTTGATTACCGCTAGATATCGGATAATTAATTACTGCATCTTCAAATAATGATTCTAAATAGCTCGCATTTATTTCAATTGCTTCTTGATCACGGGTTTTAAATGGTTCAACTTTAGTATTAATATCTATCGGCATTGCGCGGTCATAAACTTTATCAGTTACCATAAATGTTGAGTCATCATTATTGATTGTCCCAATATACCATAAATTACCCGATAATTTAAGTTTACCTTTTGTAATATATTTAGGATCATCATCCCAACCACTAGTAACTAATTCAATTACCCATTCATCTCTAGATGGCATTTCTAATATTGATAACATTTCAGCAAAGTAATATTCAACACGTGCTATATTCATTTCATCGAGAATTATCGTATGAATATCATCAGTATAACCAGAAGTATATAATTCTGCTAAAACATCACTTTCATTGAACTTTTTAGTAAATTCATTAAAATAACCTAATAATTCAGTTTTATCTCTCCATGATGGTTCTACTGAAGCTATACAAGAATCTTTATTAATATATTTTCCCCAAGCATATGCAAGTGATGTTTTACCAGTTCCAGATATACCTTGAAGAATTACTAATTTACCACAAGATAATCCAGCAATAAAACTCCTTAAAAGTGATATATCATAATAAAGTTTTAATTGACTAGCATTAAAACATCTGAAATTTTCTGCTATTTCTTTTAATGTATAATTATTTGCATATTTTTTAACTTTATAAGTTTCATATTTTTCATCAATCATTGTAAGTTTTGCAAAACGTGAATTTGAAGTATCGATAACACTTTCTTCTTCTCCTTCACTTTCTTCACTTAAGTCATTTATTTCTTCACCAGGTTTTAATCCTAATTGCGAAACTTTCATTGCCATTATTTCATTCTTTTCTTTCATTAATTTATTTACTTGATTATTTAAGCTATTAATTTCATCAAGTAAATCTTCTTGATTAACTCTTGTTCTTCCAATTTGAATAAGTTTTTTAATTCCAAAAATAATTAAAATTGTAATTGATAAAATAATTATTACTACTAATGCTATTGCTAAACCAACAAATATCCATTCTGTTCCATTAAAATTGTCTTGGTAACTTTCTAATATACTTTTATAATCTTTATAATTAACCATCTTGAATATTCCTTTACCAAAACCAGAAATAATATCCATAAATCCACTAAAAAATACTGAAAGAAATTCATATAAAAATCTGAAAAATGTATCCATTATTATTCACCCTCTAAACTATAAAACTTATCATAGATATTATAATATATAATATCATCATTTAAATCACTTGGAATATATTTTTCTAATGTTTCAAATAAAGCATCTTCTTTATTTATAAAAAATACACTTGACATATATAAACTACTTTTTTCTTTTGGAGGAAGATTATTAAGATTTTTAAATCCTATTGCAAACTTATACCCGGATTTTCTTAATTTTTTAATTATTTTTTTATTTGCTAATAACGTTTCAAAATCAATAAATATTGTAATATGACTTTTAGCATATTCATCATCGAACATTTTGGTAACCCGTAATATTTTCTTTTCTTTATTATATAAAGTATCTGGAAGCATTATAAAATATTTCTTATTAAAATCACCATTAACCATATCTTTTAATAGTTCTGCTAGTAATAAAGTAATTTTAACCGGCACTTTATCTTCTGCTATAATGCCTTCTTCATAAGTTTTATCAATAATAAAATTACTATAAATTTTATTAAACGCAAGATTATGTTCAAGAGTAACTGTATATAATTCTTTTTTAATTGTTTCAATATTTAAATAAAAAGTATTTGATTCTAGTTTTTTAAGAAAATATTTAGTTATTTCGCCATATGTTTTTTGAAGTGTAATTATATCTTCTGTGATAATTAAAATACTATCTTCGTCTAATTCATTTTGGTATTTAATTAGTTCGTTTTTATAATATTCTTGTTTGGTTTTTATTTCTGATATTGAATCTTTAGCTTGATCTAAACTAGCTATAATATTAAAAATATTTATAAATTTATCAACTTTTTCTGAATATTTACTATCATTGCCCTTGTAACTATCATTTAATTCTTTACCAACTGCTTTGAATAATTTATCAACCTTAATAAGAAAATTCTTACCTTTATAATTAAGATCTTTTTCACTAAAATAATTATAATATCTAGCATGTATATAAGTTGTAATATATGCATTTCTTATCGTCGGTTCGTTTGCTTGCAATTTATCATCATCGGTAATAAGTTGGACTAATTCATTTAATTCATCAGCTTTAATATTCATTAAAGCATCGATAATATTCTTGTTTTTACGACTGTATTCTTTTATAAGATTTAAATTGATTTTTGTTAAATCTTCATCTAATTCATCCTTTGGTTCAATTTTTACTTCAACTTTTTTATTTTTTTTTAATTCTTTACCTTGATTATCCATTTCATATTTAGCTATTTCTAACATCGTTTTATCATATTCATTAGTATCTACCGGAATTATTCTAAAAAATTGGGTTTTTTCTAAATCTTCTGGATATTCTTCGGTATCTAAAGAGTCATCTACTATTTCTAAATCAGAATTTGAATCTACAGTATTATTTTTTTCTTCCTCTTCTTCGTTTATTTTAACTTCTATAATATCCGAATTAGATACATTATTTTCGACTACAAGTTCATCATTTAATAATTGTTCTTCTTTATTTTCGGGAATTACAATTTTTTCATTTTTATTTTTTATCATAGATATATTCGAAATACTTTTATTTAAATACTTATATAATTTGATAAGATTTTCTTTCAATAAATCTATTAACTGATAATAAAATGTATCAAATTTATTTTTATTTTCAATATTCTTTTTATCTTTAATTATTGATTCAATTAAAAATAAGGAAATAATTAGAATTATTAATACTGATGGATTTAAAATTGTTTTTCTTAATATACCAAAACTACCAATTACTTTTTCTACTTTACCAACAATTTGATTTTGATCTACAGCTGCTTTATCTTTAGCATTATTAGCGTCACCTTTGGTAATATAAGTTTTGTTATGGATTTCAACTACACGGTGAGTTATATATTCATTATCTAATTTATAAGTTATAATATCTTTTAATTCAATTTTAGAATTTAATTTTACTAAAATCCAATCCCCTGCACTTATGGTATCTTCCATGCTATTTGTTTGAACTTCAAACATTGAATATCCAAAAAAGTTACTATACTCTTGGCCTAGTAATTTTACTTGAACAGCAGTATAAGTAGCTACTAATAAAATCACACTAAATATTGCTATAAAAACATTTAATAATATATTTATAATTTTTTCGACAATTTTTTTATTGTTTATTTTATTAATTTTCATACTACCCTTTCCGATCCTAATATACTCTACTATTCATTTTATCATAAAGACAGAAGGTTTGTAAATCAAATTAGTGTTTTTTGTCGAAATATATTGTGTGACAAAAACAAAAAAAATAGAATTAAATTCTATTTTATAACGCTTCTTCTTTACCGTATTTAATTTCGACAATAATAGCATATAATTCATATATAAAAATTAAGAAACTTGGTAAAAGTATGAAAAAGAAGAATCCCCAGGTTGATTGGAAAAAATTATATACTGTACCAATATCATTATAAACTTTATTAGCTTCTCCAACTATAAGATCTTCAGAATATGTTGCTCCATTTTGAAATGATAATGCTTGATCTTCAATATGAACTTCTCCTACTATACCAAAATCAATAATTGGTGCGCCGGTTTTTTGAGTTTTATAAACAAATATTTCATTTCCTATTGAAATATTATCAAGCTTTCTTTGTTCAACTATAACAATATCACCTTTTTGATATTTATCAGAAGTTATTTTATTTTTTATTGGTACGATTGTAAGATCTCCAAATTGAGTTACACCGTATTTATTTATATTTAACAATAACACAGTATTAATAATTACAAATGAGAAAAATACAATTGCTAAAATTCCAATTACAATTTTTTTGATTACTTTTAATATCTTCATTTTTTACCACCTATTGTAATAATAGCATAAAAATATTATGATAGCAATTTAATTTCGAAAAATTTGTCTATTATTGTACTTTTATTAAATATGGATTTTCTATACTGCCATTTCCTAATGCTCTCACACTAGAACTTAGATTTATAACTGGTCTAATACCATATGAATTATTTATTAATTCATTAAGTATATAACCTTGATTATTAATAATGAAATTATATGCGAATTGTCCATCAAAATTACTAGGACTAAAAAGCCAATAATTTTGTTGCGTGTATAAATAATTAATATTATTTTGAATACTTGGAACATTACCAGCAATATTAGCTTCATCAACTGTTAATAGACCAACTGGAAAAGTTAATGCTCCATTTCCTAATTTAGCATCACTATTAGTAAAGCGGTCATTTTTTTCTAGACATTTTAAATTAGGAGTATTATTTTGTAATATTCTTAAATTGGGATTATAGGTTGTTAATAATAAGCCGTATCCCTTATTTTCTTCATTTATAAATCGATCATTACAAAATATTTTGTCTTCTATATTACTTATGATATTAATTCCCTTATTAGAAATATTTTGCTTATACCATTCTTCTAATACCGTTTTAACATTACTATTGGTTTGATTTTTTGTTGCTTCACTTATACTTGTTGATGTTACTTCTGAAGCTCCTCCATACATATATCCTACATATTTATTATCGTTAATAATATTATTCCAATATGATGTAATAATATTTGTGTTGCTTCCTGTACTGTTAATTGTGCATGTATTATTAGAACATATTCCATTATATATTAATCTGATACTTCCATCACCATTTATTCTTATTATTTTCCATTGATGCTCGGCAAAAATTAAATTATTATTTAATAATGCTTTATTGCCTCTAAAATAATAACTACTTCCATAATCATCTTCCATTTTATATACTCCCGTATCACTAGTATTAGATATTGCTGCAAAATTAGGAGATGCTTTAGCATCGATAATTTCTAATCCTCCATTTTGACTTATAATCATATTTCTTAATAATGCTTCTGGTTTATAATCATTTTCATTAATTATAGCAATATTAAAATTCTGTTCACTAATATTTAAATTACCAGCAGCTTTATAAAACATTAAATTTATACTACTTTTAGGATTCATTATTAAATAAACTTTATTTATTTTATTATCAGTAGTGACATAGGAATCGATATAGCTTGATTCTTTATCTATTAATAATTCACTTGTATTCCAACTTAATTCAACAATTTTTGATTTAAGAGCCGGATTTGTTATAATCAAATTTCCCGTATTAGTATTATCTTCATATTTTAAAGTTATATTATCTTCTATTAATAAACTATTTTTTAATATAAATTGCCCGGTTAATGTCTTTTTATATGGAGAAATACTTACAAAAGTTATTTCCGCTGTTACATCACTAAGTTCTTGATCATTAAATACTACATCAAAATATAAATCTTTACTTGTAATTTGACTTTCCCAATTATATCCGCCATTATCACATTGAGTTTTGGTATAATTATCAACAATTATGCCATCTGTGGTATTATTTACACATAATTTTGTTGCTGATAAGACTCCCGTTATTGTACTTAAATCAGTGCTTTCTAATAAACAACTACTACTTAAAGAAGCATCACCAATAATTCGACAAGAAACTTCATATTCAATATCATAATCTGTAATTAATAAATCATTTTGACTATTTTGTATCTTAAAATAGACTCTTTCTTTATCCCAATAATCATTGGTATTTTGTTTAGTATCATCACTCAACTTATTACTACTCAAATAAAAACCTTTGGTAGATAAATAATAATCCCAAATAGTATTGCCTACATATTTAGCAAAAGTATAAGTCAAACTTAATATAAAACCAAAACTAATCACTAGTAATAGTAATAATAAATATTTTTTTATCATTTTAATAATAAATCACTACTCCTCTACTAATTGCCATGATTTAATTTCTAAATTAATATAATCAACTAAACCAGAATATATTGAATCATCATATTCAGCTGGAAAATTAACTAATAATTTATAATAATTTGTTTTTTCAGTATTATAATCAACACTATTAACTGGCATATTACATACTAATTCATTATTTTGATTTCTTGAATATGTTTCATCACATACTCCAAATATTGTTTCATCTTTATAAAGGGTGATTTTTAAAGGAATAAAATGATAGGTTTTGATAATTATTTGATATTCAAAAGACACATCACTTTTATTTCCATTTTCATTATTAGCAACTGAAAATAAATATTCTTTATTTTCTCCCGGTTTAATATCTAAAAGAGGTATATTAATATCATCTAATTGTTTGGTATTAAAAACAAACTTAGCAATATTTTGATCTTCAATAACTAAACCAGCACTTGATTGAAAAACTGAATAGGTTATTCCCAAGGAAAAAATTATCATAACTACTAAAATTAATTTAAATCGTTTTTTTATCATTTTTTCCTCCACTTTCTATTATTTTAGAATAAAATATTTTTTTATTGAATCAATTTTAAGTTCTCCATCATATAACTCTAATATTAATTTATAACTATTATAATTAAATAAATTATTTTTTAAATTTAAAGTTGTTGAAATATTATTGTCATTACTTTTGCTTAAATAATACACATTATTACTAATAAGTTCTAAATTTTCATTAATATAATTACTCAAATTAACTAATAAGTAATTTTGATTATAGGCTGATAATTCTTGTTTTTCATATAAAGATACTCTTATATTAGGATTACTTAAGGTGGTTTTTGATATATTAAAGCTTATTTCAGTAGAAAGATCATTTTTATTAATAATATTATTATTGAAATCCACTTTAAATCCATGGCTTATTTCGTAACTATTATTTGTTACAATTATAGGAATTGATATGACATCGTTTCCTAATAAACCTCCATAGTTACCATCGGCTGATATAAAATTATTTATTTTAAGATAGTATGTTCCGGAAGTTAAATCATTTTCACTTTCGGTAGTTATAATATCTAAAACAATATTTTCATTATTATTTATCTTAGCTCTTAAATAATTATCATTATCGGGATAGTAATTAATATTATTTATTTTAAAATTCATGTTTTTAAAATGTTTTTTATTAACTAAAAAGCCATTACTATCAACAAAACTTATTAATAATCCCGTCTTTTGATCTTCATGAGTAGTATCTATAACTTGAATTTCTTCTATCGTTTGATAATTTATTTGACTATTTAAATTTATTTGCGTACTTGATTCGGTATTTAAGAAAATACTCGTACCTGAATAATCAGATGTTAAATTTAAATCAGCATCAACATTAAATTCATTATTAGAATAAAGATTGAATTTTTTATATGAATTCTCCAAAGTTGATATCCTTTTATCTGCAAGTAAATCAAATAATTCTAAATAAATATTCATATTATAAAAGCTAGTATTTATTACTGCATCTTTAAAATCTAATATTAAAGTATAATCTTCTAAAATTAGATTATTGTCAACAAATATATTTTCTATATAAGAAGTATTTTCATTTTGTCCCATTTCATTAAATAATGTGAAAGGATAACTTGCAATTTTCTCACATTCTAAATCAAATTCATCGCAACTATCATTATAACCAAATTGGTCGACATCAGTATCTATTTTATAAGTATAAATTTTATTATTATTATGATTGATCAAATTTATTTTAGTTCCCATTGGCAATAAAATATTAGATTTTAAAAAATGTGAGTAGTTATTTATATTTGCAAAATATTCATATGTAAATGAAGATTTTAAAGTGATTGAAGATTTATTTGTAATATTGATTGGAATTTCTCCATAATCAATTTTGTTATCAGTACCTATCAATAAATCGTCAATTGAATATCCATTATAAATAATATAATCAGTATTAATATATTTAATATTTCCAGCTTTATCAATAGCTTTTACATAGATAATATATTTTCCTAAGGTATCAATTAATATGTTTCCACTTGGTACTATCCACTCTAAATTTTCTAAATTTTCTTCTAATATAATCTCATTTGATAGATAATAATATGTACTTTCAAGCCCAGATAAATAATCCGATGATTCAATTATAAATTCTTTCGGCTTATTTACAAATAAATTACTTGGTGCATTATTAAGTGTGTCCCAATTATCGTCTTCAAACGATATTGATCCAACAGGAGCATTTAGGTCTAAAATACAATAATCAGTGTTTACATATGTAACTCGATCTTTATAATCAGTAATTTTAAAATATATAATATATGAACCTTCTGTAGTTATTTGATTTATTTGCGTAAATAATTGCCATGTTTCAACTGAATCTAAAGCACTTTTATCCATTACCGTCCCAGACTCACTAATATAATATGCTACTTTCAAAACTGGAGTAAAATTATTTAAACCATCAACAGTAAAGGTAATATTAGCATTAAAATATTTATTATTAATATTTGTATGGTAAGTATTATAAATATTACTTCCTATATACACATTGATTGTTTTACTAGTATTATTATCATAGTATAATACGGGATTTTCATCATCATTATAGACCCAAATATTATTAGGATTTAATAACAAGTCTTCATCACTCACATATTCATTATAGTTTAAATTTTGAATTACATAACTTTTATTTTCGAGATCTTCTTTTAATACTTTTGTAAAACTACCAGTTACACTTCCACTACCTATAGGAAGAATATTTTCAGTATAATAAGCATTAGTAACACTAACTGTACTATTATCAACTTTATTTATAGAATTATTGTTACTAGTATTAAATACATTATTAAAAATGACATTACTACTATTAGTTACGACACTTATTAATCCACCACTATAAGTCGAAATTAAATTTCCTTTATTATAACTATTATTAACAATTATATTGTTTACATTGTCAAAAGCTGTACCTATTAAACCACCACTTGATAAATTACTATCAATACTTCCTATGTTATATGAATTAATTAAATTAATACTACCTGTAGCATTGGCTACTATTCCTGCTGATGTAAAATAGCCATATATATCAGATTTATTAACCGAATTCTTTATCGTCGTATTTAATGCTTGCCCGATTAACCCTCCTGATATACCATAATTATATTTTACAGTATATTTTAAATTAGAAAATGTTATGACATCATTTGCAAGCGTGGTACTAGCTTTAATCGGAACTTGACTTAATAAAGTAGTCCCCAATTCTATTTCGAAACTTCCTCCTGATACCGGGATATTATTTATTGAAATAGAAGCTTCTGCTGGATTTTGGACAACATAATTTCCAGTTATTTTTGCTGAATTAACAGTACTACCTAAAAAAGGAAGTAAATTACTTAAATTTATATAATTAGTAGTTTCATAATTATAGACATTTATATCTCCTTGGACAATATCTTTAACAATTGTTTTTTCAATATTATTTTTTTTACCTATTACATAGCCATCCATAAATATATTCTCTAAAGTTACATTAGATGTTTTAGATGCAAAACCTGAAGTTATAATTCCCCCATAAACTAAAGCATTTTTAACAAACAAATTACTAACATTTCCTTTTAAATTTGTAAATAATGCTAATTCTTCATTAACTTCACTAGTAACATATAGCCCATATATCGTATTATTGTTACCAGTTAAAGTACCTTCAAAAGAATCTAAAGATGATAATATATTTAAAGTTCCAGACGGAATTCCATTTAATTCTGCATTATCATAATAATTATTAGTATATGGTTCTATATAATAAGTAACATCATCTAATATATATTCAATTTCATCATTATCATTGTATTTTAATATCCCTTCGTTCAAAATAATATTATTAGTTATTTCAAAATAACTATTAATAAAACTAGTATTTTTTAATTTAAAGCTCAAATAAGCTAGTTCAGATCCATTAGATATTATATAAGGATTATTTTCAGTTCCATCACCAGATCTAAAAGAGCTAGCAACCGTTCCATCCCATGCTGAAGTAGATATTGAGCTGTCATTATAAATAAATTCTGCTAATGTCGGAATTATGTTAAAAATCAATAATATGAAACTTATGATTATAATAGATAAAATAATTTTTTTTATTTTTGATAAATTAAGAAAAGTATTTTTTATTTTCTCCATTTTAATCATTCCTTTTATACTTTACTATGCTATATAATTATAACATAATTTGACATAATCTGCACTAATAAAGAAAAAAAATAACCCTCTTAAAAAGTTATTTTATTTGTTTTTCAGATTCGCTTATTAAAAATTTATTTACTTGGACCATAAACCATAATTTTTCAATAGTTAACTGACTCTTTTCAAGTTCTTGAATTCTCAATATTAAATTAATCCGTTCGGTAAAACTATCGATATTTTCTGGATATAAGTCTTCATTAGTAATATTAATATTTAATAATCGATATTTATTTATAATTACCTTAGCAACACTAACTTCATCAAAAGCATTCACAGGACATACGATAACATTAGTTAAATCAAGTGCAAATAAATCAAAACTATCACTATATTCAATTAGCTCATCATAACTATTTATTTCATAAGAATTTTTAATTGCTTCTTTTTTATAATAATCAAAACTATAATAAATATGCAACAAATCTTTTAAGGCAAAATTATTGCTTATAACGTCTAGAACTTTCACTTTAAAATATTCATCATTATAATTTTGATATAAACCATATAATTCTGCTGCTTGTCTTACTGATTCAATTTTTAAATCTGTAGCATTTTTTTCTTTATGAATAAAAAATTTATTAGTTGTCCCAAATATTTTTTTATTTAATTTATTTAATTTATTTTCATTCTTATTAATTTGAGACTCTAATTCTTTAAGTTGTTTGTTTGAATCATTTTTATTAATTTCAGAATCTATTTTCTTAATATATTTTAATTTAAAGTCATTAATAAGTGGTGAAAACTTAACATAATTAGCATATTCTTCAACATTTTCTTTTAATTTAGCTAAACTTTCATAAAATTTGTTCATAACAAGTTCATTTTCAACATTTAAGGAATCTAACATTAAACTACTATAAGTAGATACTCTAACTTTAGATTCTTCAAAAAAATGATTAACGTCTAATTCACCTTTTTTAGCTAGTTCAATAATATCAGAAACATTTTCTTCACCGATAGTTTTCATTTCTTGATATAAATTAGTAAGCTTATCTATACAACTTTTATAATCAATATTATTTTTCTGTATTAACTCTTTTTTTAATTTATTAATATAATCAATAAAATATTTCTCATTTTTTCTTATCAATTTTCTAAAATTTAGCTCAATATGAGAAATTATCTCTGGGTTTTCCCAATATATTTTTTCAAATATTTCGGTTAATTCGTCAATGTTTTTATTATCAGATTTTCTTATATCCATAAAAGAAATCATAAACTGATTTACATAATAAGTATAATTAAAATCATTTTTATTTAATTTTATATTAACCATTTCAAATTTATTTATAAATTCATTAAAAATATTATTTAAGGAACTAAAATTGACATCTTGAGAATTAGAAATTTGATAAAATAAAGTGTCAAAACCCATTTTTTCAAAATATGTATTTGAAGGATTTAAAATAAATCTTATATTTTCTAATTTAGATATTTTATCGGCTAAATCAGCAGTATTCCTGTTATCAATCACATTAAAAGATTTACTTTTTAATTCTAAATATTTTTTGATTGATTTCTTATATTCAGTATATGTATTAAAAACTTCATCTATTTTAGCATTAAACTTTCTTTTATTGGTTTTAGTATTAACTGGCATAGACGAAAATAATATTTTTTTAGATTGAATATCTTCTTCAATGTACTCTAAAAAATTTGCCATGTTAATCCTCCTCTTTAGTTTCTTCTATCTTAGTTTCACTTAAATAAGATAAAAAATTATTTACATTTTCATAAAGGTTAACTAGCTCATTTAAAGTCAAAACTGATAAATCAAAATCAACTTTTTTTTCTTCTTTATTCATATTATCACCCTTTTTATACTTCATATCCAGCTAAATCTTTTATAAAGTTTATTATGATATCTAAAGATGTTCCTTTAGAATATGTTTCTAAACTATCAACATCTTGTCCTTCTAACCAAATATAGACTCTTGCTTTAGTTATAGCATTTGGTACTTGAAAAATAGGCTGCGAGAAATCTTTTATAGTATTCTGAATAGCGAAATGTTCACTATCAAGTGGCACTCCAGTGCCTGGATGGCCATTAATATGATCTAGACGTTTACCTTCTTTTATAATACCATAAGTTGGGATATATGTTCCATCAATAAGTGTAATTCCATAATTTTCAGCAGCTTCAATTGAAGCTACAGTATGAATATTATTATTTGGTTCATATATAACCATCTCACACCTATTAATACATTTCATGTTTTGGATTTCTTTAACCGGAGTATTATGAGGAAGGCTTCCCATTTTTATTACTCCAACCCTTAAAGAATTCATAATATTACTCATTGATTCTTTTATTTCTTCACTAGTATCTTCTTGATAATCAATCATAGTATTTTCTTCAAAAAATATATTATCAGGATATGGTGAACCACTTGAATTTTTTAAAAAAATATCAAAAGCAACAAAATAACTTGATGCATTAGCTCTTTTTTCTTCGGCTTTAACGACATTTAATAATTTTTTAGTTGTATTATTATTAGGATTTCTTGTCCTTGTTCTAATTAAATCACCAATAAAGATATCAAATTTATCATTATTAGGAAATAATGCTCCATTTGTTGATACCGGCCATAATCCGTAAGACCATTGGTTAACATGATCTGGATAGGTTTCTTTTAAATCCATAATTATACTATCCATTGAAATATTAACCGAGTCAGAAAATTCAATACCATCTAGCGATATGAACAAACCAGTATTACTGGAAACTGATAATTGAAAAAAATTAATTTTAACATTCAAAGCTGATGATAACCAAGCATAAGTTGAAGCAGTTAATAAAATAGCAGATAAAAAAGTAACCCAAAATAGTGTTCTTCGGTTTTTAAATTTAAATAAATTAATTGTTTTTATATTATTTTTTTTAAAATCCATTAAATACCTCTATATTTAATATAATTAAAGAGTAACCAGATTGATTACTCTTCATTATACTATAATATTAAATAATCATTAATATTAATTAATCTTAAATTATTTCCATTTATAATTATGGAGCTGTTGTTGTAGGTACAGTAGTAGTTGCAGCTGGTTCTACAGTTGTTGGTGCGGTATATCCAGGAATATCACTATCAATAAATCTTTGTTTTGTGAATCCGAATTGAACAGAAATACTTTTTCCAATTGATGCAAAATCATAATTATCAATATCTTGACCTTCAATATAAATGTATACTCTTACTTTTGTAATACTATTTGGAGCAAGTGTCATAAATTGTGGACGAGCTGTTCCAGTAAGTATTTTCATTGAATCAGTAAAATATGGATATGCTTCTAATAAAGCTGTTCCTCCTTCAGGTACATCAGTACTTGCAGTATAAGGTTCATAAAGTTCTGGTTCTGAACCAGAAACATAACCATTATATGCTTCTCCATCATAAACATCTACAGCATTTACAGATGTAATTTCTTGTGCAACGGCATAAGTTGGATAACTAGTTCCATTTGCAAATGGTCCGCATGATCCAAATTCACCTATATATGCTCCCGATTTATCTCTTTGTTTACATGATGTTTCATACCAACTAATAGCGCCAACTACATGGCTTTTATCATTTGGTTCCCAAATTTGAGCTCTTTTTGTACAAATACCAGTTACTACACCAGCCACATCTTCACATGTAATACCAGTTATAGTTGCAGCAGTTTCTGTTGTCCCTTTAACACGCCCTATTTGAGCAAACGCGACTCTAACTGAATTCTCAATTCCAGTATTAGCCACTCCACTAGATGAAACTGTAACTTGTGAATCAGTTGACAAATAAATTGCTTCTTCATCAAGTGGTTCATATGATTCAATGTATTGAGTACCTGATGAGTTTTTGATAAATAAATCAAATGCTACATATCCATTAACATCATAATCTACATCATTTTCAGCACGGCTTGCAATAAGTCTGTAACCTCCTAATGAAGGGGTTAAACTTGCCTTTTCAAAAAGAATCATTCTTGATACTGTTGCATCAATATCACCTACTGATGACATTGGAATTAATCCTCCGCCTGACCACCAATTAGTGTTGCCTGAATAAACAGTATCTGTATCATCATTAAAATTATCCGCATTAATTGCTACGGTATCTTTCCAAGTTGATCCATTTAATGACAATTGTAAATCTTCTGTACCAGCAATAGTAACATCAAAGTTAGTAACACTTACTGTTCGCATACCGACAAACCACGCATATGTTGATACAGATAATATTATCGCTGTTAATGACAAAGCAATAACTAAATTTTTGACACGATTTTTGTGTCCAAGTTTTCCTTTTTTCATAATTACCTCTTTCCTCTTCTATTTAATTATTTCCGATTTAAAATCCATATGAATTTTAATCTGACCTCCCAAAATATTATCGGTACATTCTGGGTCGGTACCTTCTAGCCATAAGACTATCGTATACTTGTCGCGATTACCCGGAGCAAAATTTTGTACATGATCTCTTGCAACAAGGGTATCTGATGTAAATGCAACTGTTCCTTTTTCGAGAGTATTATTTCTTGATATTTTAGCATATGTTATATCTTCACCATTTTTATATACTCTAATACGAATAGCATCATCTACATTTTTTATAACATCATCAATGACAATTTCGGACCAATAGTCGGCAATTTCTGAGCCTAAATTTTCTATATAAAAAGTATATGCAACAAAATTTTCACCATTATGCGAGCCGTTACTTCGTTCGTTTAAATTATTTGGAAGCCAAGTACCTGATATATTATCAAAATGACTTATCGTTTCTGCAAATAATTCTGATCTGAAAACTTTATAATCGGGATCGTCATATATAATTATATTATTTTTTATATATAATTCTCGATCTAAATTTACGCTAAAACTTCCACCTTTATATATTAATGCAAATACTAAATATATAAGAAGTAAAAATAGTAATATAAATAATAATATTAACTTTAAAATTTTCACTATTCTTTTTTTGCGTTTTACTTTTTTAGCGCTTGTTACAATTTCCTTTTTCATAAAAATCCTTTTCTCTCAATTTTGACGTTACTCTCTATATACACCCTACCTTAATATACAATTAAATTTTATCAATTTAAATATTGTTTGTCAATTCAATTTGAAGAATATTGTCGAAAATTATCATTTTATAAATAAAAAGGCAAAAATTATTTTAGCTAATTAAATTAATAATTATATTAAACAAAAAAAACACATATCTGTGTTTTTTTGTAATTATTTTTTTTAATAATTATTATGGTGTTGATTCGGTAACTACTATTGATCTGGTTTTTATACCTAAGTTCCCTGCTGCATCTCTTACTTTATAAGTGATTTTATATGTGCCAGGAACATATAAATCAACAGTTCCGATCGCTTCAATATCATCAGTTAAAGTACCATCCACATTATCAATTGCAGTTGCTCCAGCGTCTGTATAAGTTACATCTGGTTCTGTAGGTACAGTAACATTATCTATCGCATTTCCTAATAATGTTATTCTAGGAGCTGTATAGTCGATATCTATTGTTATTGGATTACCTTCACCATCTGTTTGGATAACTCCATTTTCATCTCTTAAATATGGCCCTTTACCTTTATTTACATCTGGCCCAGTGTAATTAATATCATCTTCAGTAAATCTTTGTTTCGTAAATCCGAATGCTACAGATATTTGATGTCCTATTGAAGAAAAATCATAGTTATCTATATCTTGTCCTTCAATATAAATATATACTCTTATTTTAGTAATACTATTTGGAGCTAAAGTTATAAATGTAGGACGTTCAGTACTAGTTAAGAACTTCATTGTATCAGTAAAATATGAAATAGATTGTAAATAAGTAGCTGAAGTATAACCATTATATACGGCTCCATCATATACATCAACATTAGATTTTGATGGAATTAGAGCTTTAATTGCGTAAGTTGGATAAGCTAAGCCATCAATAACTAATCCACATTCATTGGTTGTATAAGATGCATCTGTGGTTATATCTGCTCCCGTTCTATTTAAGCAACTAGTTTCATACCAGCTTATTGCTCCAACTACATGGGAAGTATCATTTGGTTCCCAAACTTGAGCTGCTCTACAAATTCCAGTAATACCAGAAGGTGTTCCTTCAGGTAAAGTAGCTACATCAGAGCATTTTATTCCTTGTATTTTTGTTGCATCTTCTTCACTAGCGATTACTCTTCCTATTTCTGCAAATGCTACTCTTACCGAGTTTTCAATTCCAGTATTAGCTACTCCAGCATTAGATACTTTTACTTCAGAATCAACAGTTAAATATATTGCTTCTTCATCAGCTTGATTTAATGTTTCAATATAATCTTCCCCAGTAAAGTTTTTAACAAATAAATCAAATGCTACATAGCCATTTTGTTCACTAGTTGAATTATCAACTTTACTAGCTAATAATCGATAACCTCCAGGTGAAGGAGTTAAACTAGCTTTTTCATATAATTCCAATCTTGAAGAATCTGCATTAATTACACCAACAGATGACATTGGAATTAATCCTGTTCCTGCCCACCAGTTTTTATTACCAGTATAAGCAGTGGAATAATTACTACCATTTATCGTAACAGTTTCTGAAAATGTTGATCCGTCTAATGATAGAAGTAAACTTTCAGTTCCTGCAATATCGACGTCAAAACTAGAAACACTAACAGTACGCATTCCAACAAACCATGCATAAGTAGAAACTCCAATTATTACTGCTGTTAAAGCAAAAATAATTACCAGATTTCTAAGTCTACTTGCGTAAGCCTTTTTTGTTTTTTTCATTTTTTTCCTCTTTCCTTTTCTTATTTTTGTATATTACATTAGTTATAAATTACTTCTAAATAGTAATATACGTATAATTCGATAACTACTACCGTAATATAATATAATCTTATCATAATCTAAAACTTTGTCAATATTTTTTGTCGAATTTTGTTATTTTCAATTAAAAAAGATTTAAAATATAAATCTTTTTAAACAACTGTTACTTCAATCATAATTTGTTCAGCATAATTACCGGCCCAATCACTAACATTATATGTTACATAATATACTCCCGGAACATTTGTATCAACTGGATTAATAATTTGAATCTTTCTAGTTATATCTTCAGTAATATCATTACCATCTAAATCTTCCGAAATCTTGTCAGTTGCAGTTGCAGTAGGAACAATAAATGTTTCTCCTTGATTTATCGTTATTTCTCTTATATCAGGATCAATCGAAATTATTGGTTTCCATACATCTATTTCAACTTCTCCAGCCTCATAATAAATTTCCGAAGCCGAAAATCTTTCTTTTGTAAATCCAAACTGAACTTCGATTTTTTTTCCAATCGAAGCATATTCATAATTATCAATATCTTGTCCTTCAATATAAACATAAACTCTTATTTTAGTAATACTATTAGGAGCTAAAGTAAAAATTTCTAATCTATTAGTTCCAGTTTCATCTCTCATTGTATCAGTAAAATATGACATACTAGTTAATTTATTACTATATATATATCCATTATATGAAGACCCATCATATATATCGACATTATCAGCTGATCCAATTGAACTATTTACTACATATGTTGGATATGCAGTACCATCTTGAATTAGATTACAAGAACCTGAATATGATTTAGGATTCCTTACATCTGAACCGATTCTTTTTTTACAGACTGTATTATACCAACTTATAGCATTTGCGTGATGATATTTATCATTAGGTTCCCAAATAGCAGCATTTCGGCAAATACCAGTAACTTCATTTGTATCAGAACAAGTAATCGATGTTATAGTACTAGGATTAGTTGTTTTAGCAATAACTCTACCTATATGAGCAAAAGCAACTCTTACCGAATTTTCAATTCCTGTATTAGGTACCCCACTTGCAGCAACTCCAGCTTCAGAATCTATTGTTAAATAGATAGCTTCTTCATCAAGGATATTTAAATTTTTAAAATATTGCTTCCCCGAAAAGTTTTTAATAAATACATCAAAAGCTACATAACCTTCTTGTTCTTTTACTCCAGAGTTATTTACTCTACTAGCTAGTAATCTAAAGCCTCCCGGAGTTGCTGTTAAACTAGCTTTTTCATAAAATATTAATCTTGAAGATACCTGACTAACTTCACCCATACTAGACATCGGTATTAAACCTTTCCCTCCCCAAGAATTTGTATTTCCAGGGTAAGTTTTATCATGATTAGCCTCTGATATTATAACTTCATCTGACCATGTCTTTCCATCTAATGATATTAATAAGCTATCAGTGGTAGCTATTTCAATATCAAAACTAGAAATATTTACAGTACGCATTCCAATATACCAGGCATATGTCGCAACCGAAATTAGCAATGTTGTTATACCAAAAATAAATACAATATGTCTAATTTTAGAGTGATTTGTTTTATCTAATTTAATCATTACAACCTCTTTATCTTATTTACATGTTATCATAATCGAAATTGGCGGTCAATAAGTCTTTAGCGAAAACCTCCGCCTCCTCCGCCACCACCGAACGAACCACCACCGCCGCCACCAGATGAGAATCCGCCACCACCAGATGAATAACTATGAGCTTTATTATAAGCAGTAGAAGCACTATGTAATGCATCATAAGAAAAAGTATTAATAAAAATAATATCTGAATAATCCATCTCTTTTATAAGCTCTGGATAAAGTTTTTTAAATTCGGAAGCAATTTTTTTTGCTATTCCAAATATTTGCGCGTATTGTAAATAATATTCCCATAAATGGACTTCTAAAACTGATTTATCTTCCATAGAAGCAAAATCTTCCAAAAATTTCTTAAGCCCAGCTAATTTTTTTGCTTCTTCATATATTTCATTTGTTTCCAAATAAGTAGTAAATAATTTTTTTTCTTTAATTAATAAATTATTCTTTAAACAAAATTCTTTTTGTTCTTCTCTTACCAAATTAAACCAATCTAAAATATTATCATAATTTTTTTGACAATACTTTTCGAATTCTTTTGATTCTAATACGCCATCTTCACTTGCCGAATACATATAATTATAAATTCTAGATTCTAAATCATGATTTGTTAAAGCGTGTTCGTTTAATTTAATGTAAGTTTCTTCTCGGGTCTTAAATATGGTTTTTTCTTCTCTTTTTTCAATCGATATATATCCTTTTTTAATCCAACTTAGTAATACTGAGCCAAAAAAATCGGCTTCTTTTTTATTTAATTTATAACTATCAGCCATAAAAAAGGCATAATAAATATTTTTGTTGCATGGAATATCACGATAATAACTTAAATCTTTCGTAAACTTTCCTTTTGATATCCTTTTTTTAAAATTTTTCCTTGTATTATTACGAATTGAATTAAAAACTTTGAATATAACAATGAAAACTATTACTATAATAATATAACTTCCTAATACTTCTAAGAAACTAAATTCATCTTTTTCATATTTAGTTGAACCTTTTTCAGCCATATCAAAATAATAACTAAAATCATTATCAACTTTATTATTTGTATTAAACATCCCTTGAGGTAACTTTATTAAAATAGTCATATATTCATTAGATGATAAGTTACCATCACTATTCATTTCAATATTGCCATTATAAACATAAGTTGTCCCACCATAATTACCATAACCCCATACAGCAATATCATCACTAAATTTAATATTTGATCTTATAACAATGTTAACTTCATTAGGAGCTAATGATAAATCATAAGGTATAAGCGTCCAATAAATTATTTGACTATCAGTTAAATCAACTACCAAATTAGTTATTTGATATTTTAAAGTATAGATTCTATTACCATATTCACTTATTCCCCAACATAATTCAATACCATCTTCTATATAATTAAATCCATTTTTATAAGACTTATCAGAAAAAGAGCCCTTAACATACCAATTTGGAATAAACTTATATAAATTATTTTTTTCATCATTTACAGTAAAATTTTTTATTTCAGAATTTCCTAAATTATAATAAGGTTTATATCCTTCAGTACCGTTATTTATATTAACATCCCATATTTCTGTGACATTAGCGTTTCCTTCTTGATCAAGATAAATATCCATCTTAATATTATTTATTGAATCAGCTTCGACATTAATAACAAAGCTAAAAATTAAAAACATAATTAAAAATATTTTTTTCATAAATGTCCTCCATATTATATTTATATTAACATATTCAATAAAAAAAAGAATCAGATTCTTTTAAAATTAATTTAATAATTTTTTCGGTTTTTTGAAGTTTGTTGTACTTGTTGTGTTTGTTGTACTTGTTTAGTTGTTTGCACTTTTTGTCCTTGTTTTAAACTTGCTTTTTTTAATGTTAATTCAGATTTTCTTTCTTCACTGGTTTGATTTTTTATTTCTTCAGCTGATTCTCTACGTTGAATTGATGCATTTTTAATATACTTTTGAATATCTTTTACAGATCGATTTATTAAATCTTCTAATTTTAAATCTTGATTTAATTCTAATGCTTTAGATATTATTAGCATTTTACCATCACTTATATTATAAGAAGCAGCTGATGCTTTCATATCTTCAGTAACACCTTTTACAGTAAGTACCGCATTATATGATTTAGCTTGAATATGAGCTTCTATTTTTGCTTTAAGCTTGTTTTCTAGTTTTAATCTTTGTTCTTCGTTTTGATTAATTACGTTAAGTTCAATTTCATTATTTAATTTTCCAATTTCAATTGTTTCATCGATTATAGTTTCAGTTACTTCCTCTAATGGTTTTCCAACTAAATTTAAATCTGAAATTACAATATCAGCATCTTCATTAAGTGGATTAACTTCACGTACTATTTCTTTATAATCAACTGCAAGTTCTACTTCAGGATTGATTTTTAATATAATATAGCTATATTCCTTACTATTAGTTTTGTTTAAAAACAAAAAACCTACTACTCCTCCTAAAATTAAAGCTAAAATCGCTAATGAAATAATAATTACCTTTTTCATAAATCCTCCTATATTTTATATATCATTTTTTTTAATAAAATACAATGTTATTAAATGAACTTGAAGATTTAAAAAAGTAGATATTATCTACTTTTAATTCACTTAAAATTTTAAGGTTACATTTTCTTTTTCAGCTTCTAGAGCTTCAAAAAATTCTCTCGCTTCAAATTTAAATAAATTTGCAACTATATTAACAGGA
>JAQVZB010000002.1 GCA_029004695.1 Bacilli bacterium
AGATATATTTAGATGATATATCATTTAATATTAATGCTATGCCAAGAAAAATGTTTGACTTTAAATGTGCTTATGATATAGAATTAAATTATATTTAAGTGGTGCGGTTGAGATTACAATAAACAAATAAACTTATTATATTATAATAAGTTTATTTATTTATATAAAACATTACAGATGGTTTGATATGATTATCATCATATTTTTCATATAAAGCTATTTCCTGATTATGGACCGTAAATAATAAATGGTCTTTAATCGATTTCTCTATTATTTGCCCATTTTTAACTTTAAATAACATTTCAGGATCAATCTCTTCTTTAGGATAATCTTTTAAAAGATTTAATACTGAATAAAAATGATATTTATTATCAATAATGTCATCTATTGTATTAGCATCTTTAATATCAAATTGACCTAAAGTAGTTCTTTCCAAATCAGTTAATGTAGCATAAGTACCAAGATAATTCCCAATATCTCTTATTAAACTTCTTATATAAGTTCCTTTAGATACTTTGGTTTTAATGGTAATAATATCTCCATGAATAGATAATAATTTTATATCGTATATATTAATTTCTTTTTTAGGCAAATTAATTTTTTCATTTTTTCTTGCATACTCATATAATTTTTTACCTTTAACTTTCACTGCTGAATAAGCTGGCACTTCTTGATAATAATTTCTTTTAAAACTATTAATGGCCTTTATAATACCTTTTTTATTATAAATAAAATTTTCTTCTTTTAATACTTTACCAGTAATGTCTAATGTATCTGTAAGTATACCTAATTTAAATGATGCTATATATTCTTTATCTTGATTAGTTAAAATATTTGCTAGCTTCGTAGCTCTACCTATTAAACATACTAATACTCCAGTTGCAAGTGGATCCAATGTTCCAGTATGACCTATTTGCTTAGTATTTAATATTTTGTTTAATTGATTAATAACATCTCTGCTTGTATATCCTTTAGGTTTATTTATTATAATAGCGCCATTCATAAATCACCTTGAATTAATATCTTCAAGTATTTTTTCAATATTAGCACCATACTCAATTGATTCATCGTATATAAATTTTAATTCTGGAGTATGTCTTATATCAATATTTTCAGCCAATAGAGTTCTTAAAAAAGAAGCAGCTTTGTCTAATTCATTTTGAACTTCTTCACGACTATAATTACCTAAAAAAGTGTAATAAATTTTTGCTAAACCTAAATCAGGAGTTAAATCAGCAGCTATTATAGTAATATTTTTTATTTTTTCATCTTTTACTTCAGTAAATATAATGTTCGATAATTCTCTTATTATTTGAGACGCTATTCTTTCAATTTTAATCTTGCTCATCTCTTTACCTCAACTTCTTGATAAGCCTCAAAAACGTCTTTTTCTTTTATATCATTATATCCTTCGATAGTGATTCCACATTCAAAACCATTTTTCACTTCTTTAACAGTGTCTTTTTCTCTTTGAATTGATGATATTTTTCCATCATAAATAATTACGCCATCGCGAATAATTCTTACTTTAGAGTGATTTTTAATAATTCCACTTGTGATAAAAACACCTGCTATAGTACCTACTTTACTAAATTTAAATAATTTGCGGACTTCAGCTGTACCGGTTATTTGTTCTTCAAATTCAGGATCAAGTAATCCTTTCATTGCCAGTTCCATTTCTTCTATTAATTTATATATTATTTGATATAATCTGATTTCAACATCATATTCTTTAGCAACTTCTTTAGTGATTGCTGATGGTGAGACATTAAAACCTATTATTATAGCATTAGAAGCATTAGCTAGGACTACATCACTTTCAGTTATTGTCCCAATTCCAGTACGGATAACTTTTATCTTTACCCCTTCAACATCAATTTTTTCTAAAGAATTTTTAACTGCTTCTTCTGAACCTCTGACATCACATTTTAAAACAATATTTATTTCTTTTGTACCAGATTGGATTTTCGCAAATAAATCTTCAAAAGATAGCACTTCTTTATTGCGTTTTTTAGATTTTGTATCGATTAATCTTTTTTCAGCAACTGCTCTTGCTTTTTTTTCGGTTTCAAAAGCCATAAATTTATCTCCAGCTGAAGGATTATCTGAAAGGCCAGTTATTTCTACTGGCATACTTGGCCCAGCTGATACAATATCTTTTCCTTGATCATTTTTTAAAGTTCGTACTTTACCATAAGTGGTCCCAACTACGATTGGATCTCCTAATCTTAAGGTACCATTTTGAATAAGGATAGTAGCTACCCCACCAATATTTTTATCAATACGCGATTCTATTACAGTTCCTAAGGCATAACGATTAGGATTAACTTTAAATTCATTAACTTCGGCAATAACTAATACTGTTTCCAATAACTTGTCAATTCCTTCACCAGTTATTGCGCTTATATTAACAAATGGAATATTACCTCCCCAAGCTTCAGGCGTAATATTTAGAGCAGCCATTTCTTCCATTATTTTATCCGGATTAGCATTTGGTCTATCTATTTTATTAATAGCTACTATAATTGGAACATTTGCAGATAAAGCATGATCAATAGCTTCTTTAGTTTGTGGCATTACACCATCATCAGCAGCTACTATTAAAATAACAATATCAGTAACACTTGCTCCTCTCGCTCTCATTTCAGTAAAAGCAGCATGACCTGGAGTATCTATAAAAGTAATTTTTTTATCTTTATAAGTAGCTTGATAAGCGCCAATAGCTTGAGTTATTCCTCCGGCTTCATTGTCAGCTACACTAGAATTTCTTATATAATCAAGCAAAGTGGTTTTACCGTGATCAACATGTCCCATTACAGTTACCACAGGAGGTCTATCTATTAAATCTTCTTCTTTATCAATAATTTCATATTCTTCAAAATTATATATATCTTGAGTTTCTTCTTTTTTTAATACTTTTTTATAATCTAAAGCAATAATTTCTGCATTTTCAAAGTCTATTACTTGATTTAGATTAAGCATTAATCCAGCTAATATTAATTTCTTTATTAAATCTGCTGAGCTTATATTCAAAGCATTAGCAAAATCATTAACAGTCATATCTTCTTTGTATAAAACTATATTATCATTAAGTTCTTCATTCATCATTAATTTAGTCTTATTTTTATACATAGCTTTCTTTTTATTATAATATTCTTTATCATTTGTATCATTAGATGACTTCTTTTTTAATTTTTGTTTTTTATCTTGAGTTTCTTCCTTAATGAAATTTGATTCACTAATTATTTCTTCTACAGTATCATCTAATATTTCATGATCTTCATGGTCTATATCACTATCACTACTTATCAAATTCATTGAATTATCTAACATAATAATCGCATCATCATCTAATGCATCTGTTGCATTATTTACTTTAATTTCTAATTCTTTGCATTGATCTAGAACTTCTTGAATAGTATAACCTAATTCGGTTGCATAATCTTTTACTCTCATTTATGAGCACCGCCTTTTCTATTTTAGTATACTTAATAAATTTTTATATATCTCTTCATTAATATTAGTTTCTAATATTTTATCTAATATTTTTGTTTTTTTAGCTTTGTTTATTACTTCAATGTCTTTTTTTAAATAACATCCTTTACCATTTTGTTTACCATTAATATCAACAAATACTTCATTATTATATTTAACTATTCTGATTAAATCTTTTTTCGGAAGTTTTTCTTTAGTAACTACACACATTCTTAATGGTATTTTTTTCATTTATCTTCATTTCCTTCAGCTGTTATTTGATCTAGAGTTTTAACTGAAATATGAAATTTTGTTAATCTACTAGCTAATTTGATATTTATTCCTTTTTTACCAATTGCTAAAGATAAATTTTCGGCATTCACTATTGCAAGAGCTTTTCTTTCTTTAGCATTTTCGATGATATTAACAATTACTTCTTTAGCTGGACTTAGAGCATTAGCAATATACTCACTTGGATCTTCACTATATAAAATTAAATCGATTTTTTCACCATTCAATTCTTTTAAAATACTACCTATTCTTGAGCCTCTTTCTCCAATGCATGTACCTATAGGATCTATCCTTTCATTATTAGAATATACAGATACTTTGCTTCTTATACCTGGTTCTCTAGCAACACCATATAGAATAATAGTTCCATCAGCAAGTTCAGGTATTTCATTTTCAAAAAGCCTTTTTACAAATCCATGATGTTTTCTCGAACATAATATAAGTGGTCCTTTAGGAGTTGCTTCGATTTTTTGTAAATAAACTTTTATACTAGTGCCCATTTTTACAACTTCACCTGGTATCATTTCACTTTTAGGTAATATCCCTCTTGTTCTACCTAAATCAACATAATAATTATTATTATCTTCCATAGCTAGAAGTCCAACCATTAATTCATCCTGTTTATTAGAAAATTCATCAATGATACTATTTCTTTCAGCCTCTCTAATCTTTTGAGTTAATACTTGTTTAGCAGTCGAAGCTGCAACCCTTCCAAAGTCTTTAGGAGTTACTTCTTCTTCAATTGTTTCTCCAACCTTAATATCTGGAACAATTTCCTGGGCATCTTCAAGTAATATTTGGGCATCTTCATTTATTTCAGGTTCACCATAAGAAATATTTCCTTCTTCATCGATTATTTCTTCTCCTTCAATATATTCATTTACTACAACTAAATATGAATATACTTTTATATCTCCTGTTTCACGATCAATATTAACTTTTACATTAGTTTTTGAGCCAAAATTTTTCTTATAAGATGTAATAAGTGCTTGCTCCATAGCTTCAAAAACAATATTTTCATTAATGCCTTTTTCATCAGTAATTAATTTTACTGCTTTAATAAATTCTTTACCATTCATAATTAACCTCTTTCTTTACTTGAAATATCTAAAATATATTCCTCTTTTATTAAATCTTGCTTATTTATTATTGGATTTATAATGTTTGTTACTTCTACTATTGTATCTAAATCAATCCCATTAACTTTATCTAAAGTAATTTTTAAAAATTTATAATTATTCTTCGTAACATAATCAACACTATGAACTATTATTCCTAATTCTTCCATCGGTTTTTTTATAATTTCTGTTATTTGTTTGGTTATCTCTTTCATGATTCCTCCTAAATCAATAATAAAAGCGGGATTATCGCCCACTTAAATCTGCAATTATATTATAACAAAGGTTTTTTTAAATGTAAAGTTTTATTCTATAATTATATCTTATAATTCTCCTAATATAATAGTGGGATCTTCATATTCTTCTTTACTTATATCAGAATATTGTTTAATAAAATTTTCAATAATTTGAATATAAGATTTATCTTCAGTGATATATTCAATTTCTAATACATATTTTTTTACATTATCTGGTATTTCATTTGTAAGTGAAAGATATTTTATTGGTTTATTAATTTTGGAAAGTAATTTAAGTTCATAAATTAAACCTAAATTTGGATTACTTACTTCAGCAATAATTATATCTGCTTCGGCCATTAATTCTTTTACATATTTAGTTTGATATTCTTTAGTATAAGGTAACATTAGTTCATGATTAATACATACTGGACTTGTAATTACCAAACGATATATTAAGTTTTTATAATCTAATTTAGAAGAATGAACAAAATAAACTTTTAATCTTCTTTTCAAATATAAATCACCTCTTTATTTTAATAATTATACCACGGGCTATATTTATTTGCTATAATTAAATATAGGTGATTTTATGGACATAGTTGGTATAATATGTGAATATAATCCTTTTCATAATGGTCATGCTTACCATATAAAAAAGATTAAAGATATGTATCCTAATTCATTAATTATTTTAGTGTTAAATGGTTATTTTATGCAACGAGGAGAAGTAAGTATTTTAACAAAAGAAGATAAAATTAAGATAGCTTTAGAAAATAATATCGATATAGTAGTAGAACATCCTTTTAAATATTCCTCTAATTCTGCTGATATTTTTGCTGAAAGTGCAATAAAAATACTTAATTATTTAGGATGCCAAAAAGTAATATTTGGAAGTGAAAGTAACGATATTAACTTAATTACTAAAATTGCAAAGGTGCAATTAAAAAATGATTTTAAATTTAAATTAATAGAAAATTTAAAAACTGGAATTAATTATCCTACGGCTTTAAATAAATCAATCGGAATTAATTTAAATAGTCCTAATGATTTATTAGGGATTTCTTATATCAAAGCGATAATTAAAAATAAATTTAATATAATTCCATTTACAATTAAAAGGACTAATAATTTTCATGATACATTAAGTACCAATAAAATAATAAGTGCTAATAATATTAGAGATAAAATTAAAAATAATCATAATGTTGAAAAATATACTAAATATAATTTTTATTTTAAAAATATAGATGAAACCATTTTATTTAATTTAATAAAATATAAAATAATTAGTGAGCCTAATTTAAATGAATATTTAACAGTTGATGAAGGTATTGAACATCGATTAAAAAGAGTAATAAATAATGCTGATAATTTAGAAAATCTTATTAGATTAATTAAAACAAAAAGATATACTTACAATCGCATCAGAAGAATGCTTTTTCATATCTTAATAGGCTTAAAAAAAGAAAATAATAATATTGTGAAACTAGAATACATTAAATTATTAGGCTTTAATGAAAAAGGACTTAAATACATTAATAAAATTAAAAAAACCATTGACATTCCTTTAAGTAGAAAAATATCTAAAGATTATATTTCGCAACAATATGAATTAAAATCATCTTTAATTTATGACTTATTAACTAATCAAAATACTTATGCTTATGAAATTGCAAATAAACCAATAATAAAAAAAATATAGCTTCTTAAAAAGAATCTATATTTATTTTTATTCGATTTAGTTTATGAAGAAAAGCATATGCTTGAACCATAGTTCTTATAGCATTAGCCATTTTACCGCTTCGCCCAATAACTGCTCCCATATCTGATTCATGAACAATAATTTCTAATAAAATTGTTTCATCATCACCACCAAATTCTTGGACGCTTACCATATCAGGTTGTTTAACTAAATTTTTAACTAAATTTTCTGTAAAAGTAATTAATTCTTTATGCATAATTACTCTCCACTTTTCTTAGTACTTTTTTTAGTAGCTTTTTTTGGTTTTTGTTTAGCATTTTTAAATTTTGCCCAAATACCATTATTTGATAAAATACTTTTAACTGTTGTAGTAGGTTCAGCTCCATTATTTAACCATTTAAGGGTTTTTTCTTCATCAAGAGTTACTTTATTATTTTCTATTAGTGGATTATAGGTTCCTACCATTTCGATAAAACTTCCATCTCTAGAACTTCTAGAATCAGCGGCTACAATTCTATAAAATGGTTTTTGTTTAGCTCCCATTCTCTTTAATCTTAATTTTACTGCCATATTATTTCCTCCTTTTTCCCTAATAAATAATAACAAAAAAAAGACAAGGTGTCAACTTTTATTGGTTGACACCGTTCAAATAGTCTTCATCGATTTCTTCATTGATAGCTTCTTCAATATATGTTTCAGCTTCAGAATCATCATCATCATATTCATCATAATCTTCTTCAACAGCTACTTTTACCATTGTTTCTCCCACTATTTCTACCCCTAATTCTTTTTCTATATTTAACTTAACATTACTTCCATCTACCTCTACTTTTGTTACTGATGGTGCTGATAAACTTCTTACGATTATTTCATCGGTATTGTTTAAAATATTAGCGTTTTTTAATTTAACATTTACTATATCTTTATAAACAAAATTTCGAACTAAAACATCAGTTTTAGTATTATTACTAAAAGAATACCAGATATTAACATCATAACTACCTTCGATATGAACTTTTCCTTGATTATTTCGCCCACTAAAATTATGATTAATTACCCAGCATCCTAGAACTGTATCTATAGATGATTTTGTATCAATTATTAAATCCTCACTAGTTGATTTTTTAGTTTTACCAATTACGGCTTTAGTAACTATTTCTTTATAATTTGCCAAATTATCACTCCTCAATTTAATTTATGCACTAAGTAGGCAAAATGTACATAAAAGATTGAATTTATGTTATATTATCTATAGGTGATAAAAATGAATTGTATATTTTGTAAAATTAATAATGGTGAAATTCCATCTCAAATATTGTATGAAGATAATATAGTACAAGTAATAATGGATGTTAATCCAACTAGTAATGGACATATATTAATTATCCCAATTAAACATTATAGCGATTTTTTAAATATCGATGATGATACTCTTAATCATATCCATAAAATAGCAAAACTAATGAAAAAATATTTATATGAAAGTTTAAATCCTGATGGTTTAACATTAATTAATAATTATGGTATAAATCAATTAATTAAACATTATCATTTACATTTAATACCGGTTTATAAGGAAAAACAACTTATAAAAGATACTACAGAAATATATCAAAAAATTAAAAGTGTTATTTAATCATTTTTATTTTTATTAGTATTTTTTTAAACTATTAACAAATGAAAAAAACTTTCTTTATCGAAAGTTTATATTATTTTAAAGCAGCAATTAATTCTGCTTTTTTCATTGTCGTATATCCAGTAATATTTTTTTCTTTAGCTTGCTTTTTTAACTCAGCAACTGTTAAATTATTTAAATCTAATTTTTCTTCTTTTATTTCAGCTTTTTTAGTAGCAGTAGTAGTCTTGACTTCTGATTTTACATCATCATTTTTTACTGTTTTTCCGTTTAAAATATCTTTAGCAATAATAACTAATTTAGTAAAATATTTAGGATTATCAATAGCTATTTCACTTAACATTTTACGATTAATGTCAATATTAGCTTTTGACAAACCATTAATAAATCTTGAATAACTTATGTCATTTTCATAACAAGCTGCATTAATTCTTGTTATCCATAATTTTCTAAAATTTCTTTTATTTGCTTTACGATCACGATAAGCATATTCTCCACTATGAAAAGTTTGTTCTTGAGCTGTTTTAAATAATCGATGTTTACTTCCAAAATATCCTTTTGCTTGTTTTAATACTTTTCTTCTTCTGTTTTTTGCAACAGATCCGCCTTTAACTCTTGTCATTAATTATCACCTAGATAACAGAACTTAATCTGTCAGCGTCTCCTTTCGCTAATACTCCCTTATTTCTTCTTTGTCTTACTTGTTTACTAGAATCCTTAGCAGTATTATGATTACCACCAGATTTTTTAAAAACTAAGGTTCCATTTTTCTTCTTTTTAAAAACCTTACTACTAGCTTTATGAGTTTTTTGTTTTGGCATCTTATTTCCTCCTTATTTTTTTGGTGCTAAAATCATTGTCATAGTTCTACCATCTAATTTGGGTTGAGTTTCAATTATGCCTAATTCAGATAATGAATCAGCAAATCTAATTAATACTTCCTTACCTAATTCAGTATGAGCCATTTGTCTACCTTTAAACCTTAATGAAGCTTTAATTTTATGACCTTTTTTTAAATATTCTTCAGCATTCTTTTTGCGAGTATTAAAGTCTCCAACATCAATAGTTACAGAAAATTGATATTCTTTTATATCTTTAGTGTTAGATTTTTGATTTTTATATGCTTCTTTTTGTTTTTTTTGTTTTTCATAACGATACTTATTATAATCCATTATTTTCCCAACAGGATGATCATTAAGTTCACTCATTAAAACAAGATCTAAACCAGCATAATTCGCAAGCGTTAAAGCATCTTCAAGTTTTTTAGTCCCCATTTGTTCTCCATTTGGACCTATAACCATAAGCTCACTAACCTTTATATTTTCATTAGTAGGTAAATCATCTTTTCTGATATTTGCTATTATAAAGCACCTCCATAATCAAAAAGTGAATGCAATTAATGCATCCACTAAAAACCTAATTATATTTTAAAAATACTTTAGCTTTTTACCTATTCAAACGTATGAATCAGGTGGATGTGGACACATCGCTTTCCTTTAAATGACAAAGATATTATATCACTTTTAATGTTTTTGTCAACTATTAATATCATAATTACCTTTTTATAAATAAATCTGTCATATATATTATATTTCTAATAATAAAAATAATTCATATTTATATTTATTTTTTTCCGAAAATCGATTTTACTAGTTTTTTTATCCCCTTTTCCTTTTGTTGATTTATGATAATTTCTTTTTTAAAAATGTCAAATATTGTTAATCTAATACATTTTCCATCATCAGATGTATCAAATGTAATATTATTAGCAATAATTGGGGGAATTGTATTTTGTTTTAGCATTTTCATGCAGATATATTTTTGATACGTTTCCATCGCTTCATTATCTAATTCACCTAATACTTCGCCATCAGCTCGATAAAAATAAAATTGCTTTTCATTTTCTGTTTCTTGAAAAATATATATACCATCAGTATATGATTCTAATTCTTTTTTGTCGTCCATTGATTAAACCTCCTTCATTTGGTTATTTATTTTATCACAATTATAAAAAAAATGTTATATAAAATATCAAATATAATCCATAATAAATGTAATGGTGATAAAATGAAATATATTGATTTAATTTTAAAATTATTTGAAGACAATTCGGATTTAGTAGTAAGGAAAATTAAAAGAAATTTTAAAACTACTTATGTCTTATTTTTATCAACATTATCAAGTAGTGATTTAATAAATAAATACATCATGAAAAACTTAACAACCCCTAATTTTAAATTTAAAAATATTAGGGGAATAATTGGTGCTCCAAATTTAAAGGAAATAAGTTTTAGTGAAGTTGAATTACATATGTGTAGTGGATATACTATTATAATTGAAAATAATATTATTTTCGCATTAGAAACTAAAGTTTCTTTTGATAGATCTATCGATCGAGCACAAGTCGAACCTTCTCTTTATGGTCCAAAAGATTCTTTTATCGAAAACTATCAAAAAAATATTGGCTTAATAAAAAAAAGAATAAAAAGTCATCATTTAAAAACCAAAGATTTCGTCCTTGGACGATATTCTAAAACAAATATTGGATTATTATATATTGATAATATTGTTAAACCAGATTTAGTAAATGATGTAACTCAAAGATTAAATAGTATTAATACTGAAGCTATAACCACATCTGGTGAATTAAAACAATTTTTAGCAAATGAAAATAAGAATGTTTTTCCTGCTATTAAATTATCAGAAAGACCTGATACAATCGTAAGAGCATTACTTTCTGGTAAAATTGTCATATTAGTTGATACTTCCCCCTTTGCGATTATTTTACCTTCTGTTTTAGCTGATTATATTAATCCTACTGATGATTACTTTACCAATAGTATTAATACTAATTTTTTAAAATTTTTAAGAATATTTTGTTTTATCATAACTATAATAACTCCCGCTTTATATATAGCGATAACTAATTTTAATCAAGAATCAATTCCTGCCAAATTTTTAATGAATATTTCTACTCAACGATTTGGAGTTCCTTTTCCTTCAATAATTGAAGCCTTAATTATGTTATTTGTATGTGAATTATTAAGAGAAAGCGATTTAAGATTTCCTAATAGTTATGGCAGTGCAATATCTATATTAGGAGCTTTAATAATTGGAGAATCAGCCGTTGCTTCAGGAATTGTAAGTCCGATTATGATTATTATTATAGCTTTGACTTTTTTATCATGTTTAATCTTTAATGAAGTTGAGATAACGGGTGCAATTCGAGCTTGGAGATTTATTTTCTTATTATTTGCCGCCTTTTTAGGTCTATATGGTGTAGCGTTGTGTACATTACTAATAATTATCAACTTATGTTCATATAAATCATTTAACCTTACCTATATGTTTCCCTTATCACCATTTGATTTATCTTATTTAAAAGAAACTTTAATAAAAACTAAAAGAAAAAAAAATAATTATCGTAGTAAATATTTAACTGATAATATTAGAAAGCAAATATAAAATGAAAAAAATTATATTAATTATCATGTGTTTATTATTAACTGGTTGTTATAACTATAAAGAAATAAATAATCTTGCAATTGTTTCTTCTTTAGCAATTAATTTTAAAGATGATAATTTTGAAGTAATTATTGAAATTGGTGAAAATAACAAAGATGGTAAATATTCATCATATATTTTAAAAGGGATAGGTGCTTCAATTGAATCAGCTATAAAAAATGCTTCAACATCACTTAATAAAGATTTACATTTTATCAATCTTGATATTTTATTAATATCTTCTGACGCTGCAAATTTAAAATTAAATAAAATTTTAGATTTTATTGCTCGAGATAATAATTTCTCATTTGATTATAATATTGCAATTTGTGATAAAAGTGAAGAGGTAATTCAAACTATCATTAATCAAGAAAAAATATTTGGTAACTATATTAAAAATGTTTATGATAATACCAATAATAATCTAATTAACATAAAAATAAGTGATCTGTTAGACCTATATTTAAGTAATTATCAAGATATAATATTACCAATTTTCGATTTGCAAAATGAAGCAATAATAATGAATAAAGCCGCTATATTTAATAAGTCTGATATCGTCAATTATATTGATGACGAAGAAATTGCTATCTATAATATATTAAATAATAATTTTATGAATTATTATTTAAACTTTGACTTTGATGATCGAAAAGCTGTTCTTAAAGGAAACAATTACTTTTCTAACATTATTTACCAAAATAATATTATGAAAATATTTACTCGCTTAGAAGGAGATTTAATTGAAACCGAAAATTTTGATATTAATAATAAAGAACATTTAAAAATAATAAATAAAGAATTTAAAAAAAGAATTGATAATCTAATTATCAAATTATATTCGAATAATAGTGACATCTTAGGTTTTAGAAATATAATTTATAAACAAAAAAAACATCTTGATAGTTCATTAAATAAAATAAATTATCAAATTAATACCAAGATAATAATTAATGATTATTCTTTGATAATAGATAATATAGGTGATTAAAATGAAAAACACAAAACAAGAATATAATTCTCTGCTTTATCTAATTTCTCAACCATTATTTTTAGGAATTGGTTTTATTAAAATAATAAGAGATTTAGGTAATGACTACTGGATAGGTATTATTCTAGGTATAATTATTGGTTTATTTATTTATTATATGTTACATCTTCTACCACAAAAAAATAATAAAATTATTTTTACCTTAATAAATGTCTTCATCTTATTAATTATGACAACAATATTAACAAATTGTATTTCATTATTATATTTAAATAAAACTCCTATTAATATTATATTAATTCCCTTATTATTAGTTGCTTTTTATTCTAGTAAAAAAGGTGATGAAACAATATTTAAAGCTGCCAATATTATTGTCTTAATTAATATTTTTCTTTTTACTATAGCCTTTATATCCTTAATACCATTAATATCTATAAATAATTTTTTACCTATAATAGGTAATTCTTCAATTATAAATATCTTATTATCTAGTTTAGATTTTGCTCTTATTAGTACTATTTCTTTAATATTATTTCCTCACTTAAAAAAGAATTATAATAGTAAAGTTTATTTAATCAGTTCCTTAACAATCACAATATTCTTTTTATTAATTATCGGTACTTTAGGAATCAATGTAGCATCTATATTCAACTATCCTGAATATATCATTTTTAAAAGAGTTACATTTTTAGATTTTTTTGATAATATCCAAAATATTATTTTCATGATGTGGATATTTTCTTCTTTTTCTTTAATTGGTTTATGTTCACTTAATATTAGAAAATATACTAACAAAAAAATATTACTAATTATTATGGTTTTTATCATTTTAATTAGTAATATAATAAGTAACTATAATTTATTTAATTTTATTTATTTAAATATTAGATATCTATTATTAATAATTTTAGGATTATTTATCTTAAATAAAATTATAGGTAAATTTAAGTTAAAGAAATAACCATTATACCTTCTGGTAAATTTGTTTCAGTCATAATCCAATTCTTTAATTCTTCATTTTTAGCATAAATTTCTGATGTTAAAGAGATATTATTAAACATTAAATTTTTCGTACTAGTAGGAGTGTCCCAATTATCTAATCTTAAAATTTGAAAAATTGCTGAATCAAACATATTATCCATATTTGTAATTTTATTTATGTTCCATAAACTTAAATTTAAGCTATCTAAATTTACTTTATTAAACATATAACTAGTATTTAGTACATTAGATGTATCCCAGGAACTTAGATCAAGATATAAATCATTTTTATTTTGTCCGAAACTATTAAACATATTTGACATATCAGTTACACCCGAAGTATCAAAATTTTCTAACCCAATAATCTCTATAGTACTTGATAAAGAACCAATATTAATAAACATATTTGACATATTACTTACAAACCTAGTATCAAAATTGTTTAGATTTAATATCTTTAAATAAGGTAAATTACTAAATAAATAGCTTGAATTTTCATTAGCAATTACTCCGGCATTTTGACCTATTGTTACCTTATATCTTCCATCAACACCAGTACTTTCATACCAAGCTATAATACTATTATTATTATCATTAGATACATCCCATGATTCTATAGCAGTTGTCGAGATTTCTTTAGAAGTTGAAAAATCGATATTTTCTATCTGATCTTTATTAATTGGGCCATTTAAAAATGGCGTATTTGCTTCTTCATAACTCAATATTTCTTTTAATTGAACTGGTTTATAAGTTGTTACGGCAATTATGGACAATTTTACATTAATGTTCTTATTAGCAATACTTTCATCAGTCCATATATTTTCATTATTAGAATTTAACCACATTCTGTAGTCATATGTATGTTCTTCCATATTTTCAAAATGCCCTTTTAATAAAACATAATTATGAATTGTATTTTCAATTTCCATAGTTGATGTTTCTTTTTCTAAATTATCTAATGTAGATGCTTTTAAATTCTTAGGACCATTTAATGATACTTTAATATAATTTTCATCAGTTAAAGTACTTGTATCCATTAACGACATTATTATTTTATATTCAACATATGTTTGGCATTTATTAACCACTTTAAAAGTATAAGGAACTGTATTTGTTCCTTGTTCGTCAGTTATCGGATATGAATTTGCTAAATTTAATTCATCGGATACTCCTGTTATTGCTACTTCCATACAATCTAAAGTTGTTAATACATTTGCTTCTTCTTGAATAACTTCGGTTTTTAAAAAAGAATATGTTACAGCAGTTATAGATACAAGTAATAGTATAATACCAGAAACTGTATATAACATATACTTCTTAGTGGTTTTATTCATATTATCACCTATCTTTATATATAAATATTAACACAATAAAAGATTGATTTCAATCAATCTTTAACTTTAAATGGAATACTTAACAAAAATGCAAATACGACTGCAGAGACTACTCCAACTCCAACATCAGTTAACATATTACCAAATAATCCAATAATTCCATCAGATAAATAACCTTGATAAGCACTATTGATTAATAAATTTCCAAATGATATAATTGGTATATTCGCTCCCGCTCCTACAAAATCGACGATATTATCATAAATATTAAAACATCCTAGGATAGTACCTAAAACAACATAAATAGATGTTATATGTCCTGGTGTCAATTTAGTATTATCCATAATAACCTGAGCAATTAAACATAATAATCCACAAAATAAGAAAGAATATATTAATGTCATAATCCCACCTCCATATATATTGCATGTGTTAATGTAGGTATCGAATTTTTTTGATTTACTAAAAGTGTACTATGAAGAGTTCCAGTTGCTAAATATAATATTTTTCTATATTTTTTATTAGTTAATACTTTAGTTACCAAAGTTAGTGGTAATACTGCTGATCCACTAGCACCTGAATATTCAAAATTTTTATATAAAGTTGCTCCACCATCTAAATGATTATTAATTTTTATCTTATACTTTTTTTGAAGTACCGCTTTAAATATTTCACTTCCAACTTTTCCTAAATCCCCAGTTAATATTAAGTCATAATCTTTAACCGTAGTATTACTCTTATTTAAAAAAACTATTAAAGTATCAACGGCACTAGGAGCCATTATTGCCCCCATATTGTGAACATCTTTTATTCCTGAATCGATAACTTTACCTAAAAGTCCACTTACAATTTTTATTTTTGATTCTTGATTACTAACTATAATCCCAACTGCTGCCGTAGCTGTTTGAGAACTTCTAAGTGGTTTAGGGGCTCCATACTCAACTGGGAATCGAAATTGTTTTTCTGCAACTAAAGTATGAGAACTTATTATAAATAATCCTTTTTTTATATTTTTTGACATTATGAAGTTTGCTAAAGTAATTAACATCGATGCTGATGATGCGCATGCACAATAATGACCTATATAAGGTATTTTTAAATCTACTACAGACATTGCTGTAGCAGTAAGTTGATTATTTAAATCACTTCCTATTATTAAATCCGGTCTTTCATCTTTAATTAAATTCTTAATTACGATTTTTTGCATTTTACTTTCAGCTTTTTCCGGGGTTTTTTCTCCAAAATAATAATCTTCAATAAAATAATCACATTTTTTTAAATTAGATTTTTTTTCTATAGGTCCAGCAAGCGAATAATAATCATTTATATAAATATTTTTGAAATTATACATAAAGAATCACCTTGATAATTGCCATAACAAAAGCAAAAAATATCCCATATAATAATACACAACCAGCTAATTTAAAAACATTACTTCCAACTCCTGTTATTAAACCATCTTTTTTATAGTCCATAATCGCACTAGTTATTGAATGGGCAAAACCGGTTATTGGAATTAATATTCCACTTTTATATTTTTGGGCTAAATCATCCATAAAGCCTAAAGCTGTAAATAATGCTGCTAAAAATATATAAATTAATAAAACCCATCCTATAGCTTCCGTAATAGTTATTGAAAATATACTAACAAGTATCATTTTAATAATTTCAGCAACAATGCCTAGAATTCCACCGACTAAAAAAGCATTTAATGAATTAGATAATCTTTTTTCTTTTGGAGTTATTTCTTTAACTAATTTAAGATACTCTTTTTTATTCATGATATCACCTATTATATTATGACCTTTTTTAAGCGACAATATACTCTTTTATTTTCTGTTTAGATTTAGTTTCAATTCGTGAAACTTTTACTTGGCTTATTCCTAATATATTTGCGGTTTCAGTTTGAGTTAAATCTTGAAAATAACGATAATCAATAATTGTTTTTTCTAATGGATTTAAAGTTTCAATTGAATCATTTATTAATATTTGATCATCAAGATTACTTTCAGTCCCAATATAATCTTTAATATGTAATTCACCGTTAATAGTTTTATATTCATCATCTAAACTTATTATTTGACTAGTTAACATAATTACATCTGTTGCTAATGATTCTTCAATTTCAGTGTATAAACAAATTTCGGTTAAGGTTGGATTTTTGTTTAATTTTTGAATTAATTCATTTCTTGCAACTTCTAATTCTCTTAATATTTTTAAATAATATTTATTTAATTTAATATCTCTGCTTTTAATTGTTAATTCATACATTTCTCCAAATATATATTTATAAGCAAAGGTCATAAAATTAACTCCTTCTTCTGGCTTATATTTACGATAAGCTTTTATCAACCCTATACAACCTGCTTGAAATAAATCAGCCGTTTCAACATTATAAAATTTTTTAGCTATTTTATATATATATAACTCATATTGCTCAATTAAATTCTGTTCTGTCATTTTAAACCTCTAATAAAGATAAAGCTGAAAGTTCATCTTTTACTATTTTAAATTCATCATTTAAAATTAAACTTGTATTACATATTAAACCATCCCCATCATTAAGTTTTGCAGCATTAACGCCTTTTTTTAATGAATCTTTACCATAATTATCTATAACAGTTACCGCATTTAAATTATAAACTATATACTTAATACCATTTTTCGATATAACTGGAATCAAATAATTATTTAAGCTATTAACAGTATATTTTGTTAGATCTCCTTTTAATCTTACAAATAATACTCCTTTTCTATATTCCATATTAATTTTTAACATTTATCACTCCTTCTAATTTAATATAGGTCACAATTATTATTTTTTAAACCATTTCGACATTTGTTCTATTTATTTTTCTAATTATTAAGGAAAAAATAAGTATAATAATAAAAATAATACCTAAAATATTAAGATAAAGATTATATTTATCTCTTTTTATATTTTTTTCATCTTCATTAATTATATTTAAGTTTTTAATCTTAATTTCCTCTAAATCATCGGTAATTAAATATTTAGATTTATTATTAATTTCTTTTTTATTTTTATTTTTAATATTATTAATAATTACTTTTTTTTCTTTTTCTTTTGGTATATTTACTAATATATTTTTATTTAAACAATTATTATTTATTAAACATATTTTTATTTCTTGGTTTCCATTATTAAATAAGTCTAGATTATCAATATTTAATATTTCGATAGAAGAGAATTTAATTATCGGATCATTTATATTTACTATTTCATCATTTATTTCTATTTTATCTCTTTTATAATAAGTATAAGTTTTTTTATAATTTAATAAATCATGCTCAAAATTAATTAATGGTTCTTCTGAATAAATACTGCTATTTAATCTTTTTAAATTATAATATTTATATAAAATAATATCTGTTAATGTATCTTCATTAATAAAGTTAAGCTTATGATTTTCATTTAAATTACTTCTCAAAACATTATTATGAAAAGTTTGATAATTAGTTAAATCATTTTTAAAACCAATATCATATGATATATCATCTAAACTTGATGTTTCAAATCTTATTATTAAACTAATACTATTTAAAGGATAAAAAGTTCTTAAATCAATAATTAATTCTCCATAAGACGGAATTATTTTACGATAACTAAAATTTTTATGATATATATAATAAAATATTAATTCTTCTCCTGAATAAATCGATATGTTTTTAATTGATGTTTGATTAGTAACAAAGTTATTGATTCTTATATATTTAACATTAATATTTTCATTAATGAAATGTTCAGTAATAGGTCCATCTTCTGCTATTAAATGTTCTTTATTACTTTTTTTTATATAATCATCTTTATCAACAAATGGTAAAGATTCAGGATTCTTATCTAGTAAATAATAGCCTTCTTCATTTCTTTCATAATTAAAATTTAAATATTTATTAGTTTCTTCTCTTTTTATTATATCTGATTCTTCATAATAATTATTACTATCTTTTTCTAATAAATAATAATCAGTATATAATATTTCAGCATTACAATTTATTGGTATTAATAATAACAATAAAAATAACAATATTAATCGTTTCATCATTGTCCCTCCACTCTTAAATGTTATATTTTAATAATTAATTTCTTTCTTAATTATTTATTATGTTTATAATCTTGCGTTTATTGTTAATAACTCACTAAAATTCGAGCTAAAAATAAAACTAAACTTTAACTAGACAAATGAGCTAAAATATAATATAATAAAACATACCAAGAGAACTTATGTATTTTTATATTTTTTAAGGAGGAATTTTTTACATGAAAAATAATGAAACAGTGACTACTGTTTTTGCACTTGGAGGCTTAGGTGAAGTCGGCAAAAATATGTATGTCGTCGAACATGATGATGAAATAATTATCATAGATGCAGGAGTATTATTCCCTGAAAATGACTTACTAGGAATAGATTATGTTATTCAAGATATCACTTATTTAAAACATAAAGCCGATAATATTAAAGCTTTATTTATAACTCATGGTCATGAAGATCATATCGGAGGTATTACTTTTTTATTACAAAATATTGATATACCTGTTATATATGCACCTCAGATAGCAAATGACTTAATAATAAAGAAACTAACTGATCGAAATATGAGCTATAATAATCTTAAAATATATGACGCTAACAGTGTTTTTAAATTTAAATATATGACTGTTGATTTTGTTAGAACAACCCATTCTATACCTGATAGTTTTGGTATTATATTGAGAACTCCAAACGGTAATATATTTACAACTGGAGATTTCAAATTCGACTTAACACCTATTGGTCCTATGGCTGATATTCATAAAATAGCAAAATTAGGTGATGAAGGAATTAAATTATTAATGTCTGATAGCACGAATGCTTTAACTCCGGGTTCATCTAAAAGTGAAAGTATCGTTGATGAAGCTCTAGGAGAAGTTTTTGCTCGTCAAAATTCGCGAATAATAATTGCAACTTTTGCATCTAACATATATCGAATTAAGCATATAATTGAAACTTGTCGTAAAAATAATCGAAAAATCATTACTTTTGGGCGAAGTATGGAAAATGCTAAAGAAATAGCTATTAAAAATAATTTAATTGAAGACAAATCGATCTTTATTGAACATAATGAAGCTAAAGATTTAAAGAAAAATGAAATATGTATTTTATGTACCGGTTCTCAAGGTGAACCGTTAGCAGCATTATCAAGAATAGCAGATGGAAATCATCGTCAAATTGTATTATTACCTGATGATATAGTTGTTTTTTCTTCTAGCCCAATTCCTGGTAATAAAGCAAGTATTAATCGCATTATAAATAAATTATATTTAAAAGGAGTAAGAGTTTATACTAATACTGAATTATCAGACATTCATACCTCTGGACATGCCAATCAAGAAGAATTAAAATGGATGCTTAGAATGATTAAACCTCAATATTTTATGCCTGTTCATGGTGAATATCGAATGCTTAAACATCATGCTGATTTAGCCATAGATTGTGATATTCCTAAAGAAAATATATTTGTTTGTACTAATGGAGATGTACTTGAGCTTACCAAAGATGGTGTTAGATTAGGCAAAAAAGTTCAGGCAGGAGATATTTATGTTGATGGTTCAAGAATCGGAGATATTGGTTCAATAGTAATAAAAGATCGAAAATTAATGAGTCAAGATGGTATTTTAGTTGCATTTATTAATATTAATCCTCTTACTAGAGAAATACTAATAAAACCTAATATTACGACACGAGGATTTGTCTTAATCAATGAAAATATTGAATTAATTCAAAAAATTGAAGATAAAGTGACATCGATAGTTAATAACACCATAAAAACATCTTATAATTATTTAGATTTAAAGAATCAAATTATATTAGAATTGAATCCTTTTATTAATAATTTAACGGGAAGAAGACCTATTATATTGCCAGTTATAATGGAAGTAAAAAATAAATAACCAAAATAAATTAAAGTCATATCATAATATTGAGGTATATTATGATAGATTTTTTTTATTCATTAAATCCATTAATTCAAACTTTAATTGCATCATTTGGAACTTTTTTTATTAGTTCTTTAGGAGCATCTACTATTTTTTTATTTAAAAATATAACTAAAGAAAAAATGTTTATATTACTTAGTATTTCGGCAGGAGTTATGTTAGCATCTACTTTCTTTTCATTAATAAATCCGGCTTTAGATTATGGAAAACACTCACTTTTAATGTGCATTTTAGGTATATTATTTGGAGGTTTACTATTATTCTTCGGAGATAAGATTTATAAAAATGATGATAAAACAAATATGCTTGTATTATCTATGACCCTTCATAACTTTCCCGAAGGTATGGCTATCGGTGTTGCTTTTGGAGCAGCGATTTATGGTATTCCTGGTGCTACTATTATGGGAGCATTAACTTTAGCTATCGGAATAGGAATTCAAAACTTTCCCGAAGGAAGTGCATTAAGCTTTCCGCTTTATAAAAAAGGATATAGTAAATTAAAATCATATTTTATAAGTTCAGCAACAGCTATAGTAGAACCAATAGGAGCTTTAATTGGTTTATATTTGGCAATAAAGTTACAAATGCTTCTTCCTTTCTTTCTTGCATTTGCTGCAGGAGCAATGCTATATGTTATTGTAATAGAATTAATTCCTGAAAGTATGGCGACAGAAAATAAAAACCAAATGGCATTATATTTAATAATCGGCTTTATCATAATGATGACGCTCGATGTTGCATTAGGATAAATCTTTTTCATTAAATATAAAAAACGTATTTGAATTATAAACTAAATAAAAAAAAACTTTAATAAAGTAGACATTATTTAAAATAAAATTTATATTTTTATAAAAATAAGTTATAATATAAAAGAGGATGTAAAATATGAATTATATATTAACACAGTGGGTAATATTCTTTTTTATATATTGTTTTTTTGGTTGGATTTGGGAAACAAGTTATATTTCATTAAGAAAGAAAAAATGGGTAAACCGTGGCTTTTTAAATGGCCCTTTGATTCCCATATATGGATTTGGTGCAATTATAATACTTTTATTAACTTGGTCTTTTAAAAACAACTTAGCACTTATTTTTATTTTAGGTATGATTGGTGCAACTATCATAGAATACATAACAGGATCTACTTTAATTAAATTATTTAATAAAAGATATTGGGATTATAGCGATCAAAGATTAAATGTAAACGGGCATATATGCTTATATACTTCACTTGCTTGGGGATTTGTTTCAATATTACTAGTAAAATTGATTCATCCTAATATTAAACATATCATATTAAATATTCCCAATTATGCAATCGACATTGGATGTATATTTTTAATTATTATATTCCTGTATGATTCTATAAAATCTACCAAATTAGCATTAATTACAAAAATAGATTATTTAAATTAAAACTATTGATTCGATTTTGCTATATAATTGTCGGTAATTTCTGAAATATGTTTATAATAAATCAGTTCTTATAGTCATATAATTTTTTAACTTCTTTAATATTTAATAAGCGATATTCACCACTTTTTAAAGTTCCTAGATCTAAAAAACCATATTCTATTCTTGATAATTTATCTACTAAATAACCAAGTTCTAAAAAAAGTTTTTTTATAATATGATTTCTTCCTTCGATGATAGATATTTCGACAATCGAAAAATCTTTATCAGTATCATTTTTCTTTAATTTTAATTTAGTAGGAGTGCATTTAATATCATCAATCTTAATTCCTTTTTTTAATTTCTGTAAATCTGTAATAGCTAACGCTTTATTTAATTTAACAACATATTTTTTTTCAACTTTATTTTTAGGATGCATTAAAATATTAGCAAGTTTGCCATCATTAGTAATAATAATTAAACCAGTTGTATCATAATCTAATCTTCCAACTGGATATACTCTTTTATCGGTATTTATAAAATCAGTTACGGTTTTTCTTTCTTTATTATCACTAACTGATGATATAACTCCTCTGGGTTTATTCATTAAATAATAAACTTTATCTTCTTTCTGAACCTCGTTACCATTAATAGTTATAATATCATTACCGTCTACTTTGGTACCCAATTCCGTTATTTTAATTCCATTAACATATACTTTACCCTGCTTAATTAACTCTTCAGCTTTTCTTCTTGAAGCAAAGCCAGTTTCTGCAATTACCTTTTGGAGTCTTTCCATAGTTATCACCTAATCAATTTTAACATAATTAAAAAAATATGTATACTAATAAAAATGAGGCAATTATACCACAAAAATCAGAAAATAATCCTACTCCTAAAGCGTATCTATTTTTTATGATTCCGATACTTCCATAATAAAGAGCTATAACATAAAAAGTTGTATCAGATGAACCTTGAATAGTACTTGCAAGTAAACCCATAATTGAATCTGGTCCATATTCTTTAAATATATTACTCATTATAGCAAGTGTACTAGTACCTGATATACTTCTTAAAAAAGTCATTGGTAAAATTTCTGATGACAAAGATAGCGTATCTAAATGAGGTTCTAAAAATAAAAACATATCACTAATAATATTACTTTTGATTAAAATATTAATAGCAAATATCATGGCTACGATATTCGGTATTATCTTAAAGGTGGTAATTAAACCATCTTTAGCGCCTAATAAAAACTCATCATATAAATTTATTTTTTTCTTAAAACCGTAAAGGATAATATATAAAACTAATAATGGAAGGATTAAAAAACTAATTGTTGTCATTTTTTCTCCTTATAATATAATCTAAGGTGAGTCCTCCTATACCTGCACATATCGTAGCTAAAATACATGTTGGAATAACAATCGTTGGATTTGCACTTCCATACATCATTCGAAGTGAGATTATAGTTGTAGGAATAATTGTTACTCCACTAGTATTAAGTACTAAAAAAGTAATCATTGAAGTAGTAGCTCTTTTTTTATCAGGATTTAATTCTTGTAATTTTTGCATAGCTTTAAGACCAAACGGAGTTGCAGCTGAACCTAATCCAGCCATATTAACAGCAACATTACTAGCAATATAACCTATTGATTCATGTCCTTTAGGAATTTTAGGAAATAAAAGCGATAAAATAGGAGTCATTAACTCAGCTATTTTTTTTATTAAACCACTTTTTTCTGCTATTTTCATAAGACCCATCCAAATAACTAGTAAGGGCATCATATCTGCTATTAAATCAAAAGCTGCCGTACCAGAGGCTATTATTTCATTATTAATAATTAAAGCTTTCTCCGTTATGATACTATAAGATATCCCTATTACTATAAATATACCCCATATAATATTAACCATAAATACCAAACTTCTTTAATATTTTTTGAATAAAATTTAACTTTGGAGAATTATTTTTTTCTTTTAAATAGATATTTTCTTTTTTAATTATTTTATTATTTAATTTCACTTGTATTTCACCAGCTATGTTAGTAACATTTTTTTTATTATAAATATAATTTATTTCAATTTTTTTATATTCTTTATTAGTTAATGTTATATTAATATCATTTTCTAGATATGTATTATTTATTTTAGTATCAATATAACCTTTTTTTAAAATTTTATAATTTTTATAATTTTTAAATGCTTTTTCATATAAATCGCGATGATCTTGAAAATCATTACCATCTTTAAAAGTTACGATTGTTAAATTCATATTATCTTTAGAAGCATTAGTTACTAAAGTCCTTCTAGCAAGCTCAGTAAAACCAGTTTTTCCACCAATGCAATATTCATATGAATTTAATAATTTATTTTTATTATGCCATACATAAGTTTTATAATTAGTTTTTACTATCATTTTTTTAGTACTAGTTATTTTTTTATATTGAGGATTATTTATCGCATAACTTGATAATAATCCCATATCGTAAACTGTTGAAGTATTTCCGTTTTTATTATTTTCCTCCAAACCATGATTATTTAAAAAAGTAGTATTATTCATCCCAATTAATTTTGCAGTTTCATTCATTAATAAAACAAAACCTTCCATAGATCCGCCTACTTCATGGGCCAGAGCTATCGCAGCATCATTGCCACTTCTTAGAATTAAACCATATAAAAGATTTTTGATTAATATTTTTTCTCCGACCTCAATATAAATTCCACTACCATAACTTTTTAATACCTCATCATTAATAGTTATTTCTTTTTTAATATCAGCATTATTTAATACTACTATTGCTGTCATTATTTTTGTAATAGATGCAATTAAATAAGGAGTATTAATATTACTACCTTCTAATACGCGATTATTATCTGAATCCATAACAATATATGCAGATGCGCTTATAGCATTTACATTAAGAGGAAAAAGCAAAATAAATATTAATATAATTTTTTTCATAAGACCACATTAAATATTATGATGTTATAAAAAAAATACCACTAGGTATTTTAGTCTATGTTACATTTAATAAAACTTTTAAAAATTCTATTATCATATCAGAATTACAATAACATAATAATAAACTTATAGCTAAAAAAGGCCCAAAAGGTAAAATTCCATCTTCATTTTTAATCGAAACATAGATAGCATAAGGAAAAGCTAAAAAAGATCCTAAAATAACATAAAATATTCCTAAAGGAATTCCTAAAACCATTCCAGCAATAAAAGATAATTTTATATCTCCACCACCTAAAGATTCTTTCTTAAAAATTATATTACCAAATAACATAAAAGAAAAAATAAAAATAAAGATTAAAAATCCATAAGATATACTTGCTAATGCCGCTATTATTCCTTCAAATATTATTTTTACTATAAATATTAATATTCCACTTGCAATAATTGCTTCATCTAATATTATCATATCTTTGGAATCAGTTATGAATATTAAAACTACTAAACTAGATATTATTATTGCTATAAAAAATTCTCCACTAAACCCAAATAATAAATAACTAACAGTAAATAATATTGCCGTTAATAATTCCATAGCAGGATACATTAAAGATATTTTTTGTTTACAATTTTTACATTTTCCTAATAAAAAGATATATGAGATTACAGGTATATTTTCATACCATGATAATTGATGTTGACATTTAGGACAGTGACTTCTAGGTTTAACAATAGATTCATTTTTTAATAATCTTATACCTACTACGTTATAAAAGGATCCTAATAATAATCCAAATACAAATATAAATATTATCATATCTACCTACTGTATTTCTTGATATAAACCAAACATTGGTAATATAACTGCCATTACTATTCCACCTACAACAACAGCTAAAAAAATAATCATAGCTGGTTCGATAAAACTTTTCATACTATTTATAATTGATTTATGACTTGTTTGATAATAATCAGCTACTTTACTCATCATATCAGCAAGTTCTCCAGTAGACTCACCAGTTACAATCATATAATATGCTACATCGGGCACAGCCCAATGGTTTTTAAACGCTTGCGATATTTTTTCTCCTTTGGCAATATTATCTATTGTATTAATCATAATTTCTTTATAAATTTCATTAGTTGTTATATTAGTTAAAATACTTATACTTTCAGTAATAAAAACATTATTTTTTAGTAATGAAGAAAAAGTTTTGGCAAATATATTCATTTCTTTATATATTATTATTTTGCTTATCAGCGGTAATTTCATTAATAATTTTTGTGCCTGATGTCTAAATGCTTTGACTTTCCGATATAAAAGAATAATACTTAAAATTATAGTTGTTGTAATTAATAAAATATATAAAATGTTATTGCTTAAAAAATTACTGGCTACAATTATTCCAGCCGTAAAAGAATTTAAATCTGCTCCTGCTTGAGCATAAACATCTTGAAATTTAGGAATAACATATACAAGTATAAAAGCCACTACTCCTATAGAAAATACCATAATAATTGTCGGATAGCTCATCGCACTAACCATTTGTTTTCTAGTTGTTTCAATATCAGTATAATATAATGCCATATCATCTAAGGTAGCTTCTAGCTCACCAGTTGCTTCAGCAGCCTTAATCATATTTATTAAAAGTTGAGGAAAAATATTATTTTGTTTTTCTAAAGCAGAAGAAAAAGCTTCACCTAATGTTAAATAATATATTATTGAATCAAATACTCTTTTCTTACTAGCATCTTTGCTCATTTGTTTTCCTAATATTCTCATTGAATCAGTTAATGGAATACCAGATTTAATATAAGTTGATAATTGAGTAAGCCAGAAAATTAAATCCTTATTTTTAAATTTAGCTGAATTAAAAGATGTTGGACCATATAATAACTCAATCAACTTTGAAGTTTCAATTTTTAATACAATATATCCTTCATTTTCTAAATATGTATATACTTCCATTTTTGAAAAAGCAATAAAAGTATTAATTTCTTTTTTTCCTTCATTATTAATTGCCGTATATCTAAATGTTAAGGGTGTATCACTTCTGCCTGTTTCTTCTTGAAGAGAATTAATTAATTGATTTCTAATAGCGTCTTCTTTCGCTTGTTTTCTTTTACTTAATCTAGGTTTTTTTTCTTCTGTTTTTATTTCATCGATATGTTCAATAATTGTTTGTCCTTTTTCAGTAGCTAAATTAATTGATTCGTTAGATGCTATTTCTTGAATATCTATTTGTTTCTTTTTATTTTTGGTATATATTTTAAATATACTATCACCAATAATTTTAAAAAATATTCTAAAGGGGTATATCATACCATATAAAACATAATAACATCCTAGAAAAAAATACATAAAAGGTAAGTAAAATATTTTAAAAAGATTATTACTTTTTTTAGGTTTATTCTTCATCACATTTACACCCTTCTATTATCATTAATTATAACATAAATTATTTTTATATTAAACTATTTTAATTATTTAGCATATAATTAATTAGGTGAAACTAATGAATTATAATAACGCCATATCTCTAGGGAAAGTATTGACCGGGTTATCAAAAACTTTAGGAATTGCAAATCAAGTAATTCCTCTTTATCAACAAACTAAACCCTTATTAAAAAATATGCGTAGTGCTTATAATTTAATAAAAACTAATAATAAAACTTCTACCTCGGAAACCAATATAATTAAAGATGGTATTAAACCAAAAGAAAAAACTATTACTTATCCAAATAATAGTCCTCAATTCTTTTTATAATATTCAAGTAGATTAACAAATTCTCGTTTTCGAATATCTAATTCTTTTTCATTGGCTGCTTCAAATCTTAATGTGATAGATGGACTTGTATTACTGCATCTTATTAATGAAAAACCATCATTATAATCTACTCTTACACCATCAATCGTATTTACATTAGGATATTTATTTAAAGCATAATTTTTAATTTTATTAACTATGTCCCATTTTAAATCATCAGGTATATCAATTCTTATTTCAGGGGTATTATAATATTTATTCATATGTTCATAAGTTTCTGAACTTTTTTTATTGGTATTTGATAAAATATTTAAGAATCTTATCCCCGCATAAATACCATCATCATAACCATCAAAATCATCTCTAAAAAAGATGTGGCCCGAATATTCTCCGCCTATAAGAACAGGTGTTTTATAAATCATTGTTTCAATATAAGCAGATCCATTTTTCAACATCATTGGAATTCCACCAATACGATTTATTTCTTGTTCTAATGCTTTAGAACATTTAACATCAATAATTACTTTCTTATTATCAGATATCGGAATAATTTCATTAGCAAAAATACCAATTAAAATATCAGTGGGAATTGTATTGCCTTTTTCATCAACAATACCTACCCTATCTCCATCACCATCAAAGCCAATACCAACATCAGCTTTTAATTCTAATATTTTACTTTTTAAAGCTTTTAAATTTTTTTCATCATTAGGATCAGGATTATGAACAGGGAAACTTCCATCACTTTCGGCATTTAAATATACAACATCTAATCCTAATTTATCAAATACTTCTTTAACTATAATAGATGTCGTCCCATTTCCAGTATCAATTACTACTTTTAACGGTTTGGTAATTTTAGCTTTTGATATTAACATTTGAATGTATTCATCTTGATAATTAATTTTATTTAATGACCCATTCCCGCTAACAAATCTTTCTTCTTTAACTATCTTATAAAAAATATCTAATTCATCATGATTTAAATGTAAATAATTCTCTCCAAATAATTTAAATCCATTATCATGAAAAGGATTATGACTTGCAGTTATCATAATACCATATAAGACTTTTAATTTTCGACTAGAAAAATTAAATAATGGTGTTGTAGATAGACCAATATCTATTACATTAATACCAGTGCTTAATAGGCCATTTATTAATGCTTCATTCAATTCTTCACTACTAGTTCTATTATCATGTCCAACTACACATGATACTTCATTTTTTGATTTTAAATATGTCCCAAAAGCTTTACCAATTATTTCAGCAGTTAGAGAATTGATTTGATTAGGATATTTTCCTCTAATATCATTTTCTCTTAATATATTATAATCCACTTTTTATTCCTCCATAATAATTATATCAATAATAAAATAAAGTAAGACAAATTATTATATGTTTTTTATAACTTTACATTAAATATCTTCAATTATAAGAGATTTTGATTCTTTCATATCTTTAGGAATTGCGATATCTAAATATTTAAGTAATGTTGGTGCTACATTAGTTAAATCCCCTTTATTTTTTAAATCAATATTTTTATCCATCAAAATAAATGGTACAGGTGACATTGAATGGGTAGTTATCAGATTATTGTTTTCATCTAACATGGTATCAGCATTACCATGATCAGCAAGTAATATCACTTTATAAAAATTATCTTCAGCACTTGTTATTAACTCTTCTAAAAATTTATCTAAACCTTCTAGTGCGGTAATCGTAGCATTAAAATTACCAGTATGTCCAACCATATCAGGATTAGCATAATTTACAAGTACAAAATCATAATCCTTCTCTAAACATTTTATTGTTTTTTTAGTAACTTCTTCAGCACTCATAAGTGGAGTTAAATCATATGTTCTTACTTGCGGACTAGGTATTAAATAATTATCTGTCCCTTTAAATTTTTTTGATTTTTCAGAATTAAAAAATTTAGTTACATGAGAATATTTCTCTGTTTCAGCAATTCTTGCTTGCGTTAATTCTAAATCAGAAAAATATTCACCAATCGGGTATAATTCTTCTTCATTAAATTCAAATAATGGTGTTACATTTTTAATATCTTCTTGCCCAAATAAAGTATATACTTTTAAATTATTTATAATTCTATTTTGAAAACCATTAAATTCGCGATCATTAATAGCATTTAATATTTGAATAGCTCTATCATGCCTAAAATTCAGCCATAATAAAGCATCATGTTCTTCCAATTTAATATTACTATTTAATAATAAAGGTGGAATAAATTCATCATATATATTTTTATTATAGCAATTTTTAATAGCGGTTTCTAAATTTAAAATTCTTAAACCCTGACCATTAACAACCATATTATAATAATGTTTAGTTCTTTCATATTTATTATCTCGATCCATAACGAAATATCTACCACATACGGTTACTATTTCTCCTAATCCTTGTTCATTAAAAACTTTTTGGAGTTGATTAATATAATTTAGAGAAGTATTAATAGCAGTATCTCGACCATCAGTAATAACATGAAAATATAATTTCTTTATTCCCATATTTTTTAAAATGGGAATAAACTTTAAGATATAATTTATATGACTATGTACTCCACCATCAGATAAAAGGCCCATTAAATGTAAATTAGAATCATTTGTTTTAACATGGTTAACTAAATCGATTAAATTTTTATTTTCATAGATACTATTTTTATTTACTTCTTCATTAATTATTGTCATTTTTTGTTTTATTTTGCGACCTAATCCTATAACACCATGACATATTTCACTATTTCCAAATTGATTTTCAGATAATCCGACAAAATCACCAGATGCTTCTAATATCGAATGAGGATATTCGTTCCATATTTTATTAAAGTAAGGCATATTAGCTTTTTTTATTGCATTACCATGTTCTTCTTCTCTAATGCCAAAACCATCTAATATTATCATTAATATTTTTTTCATCTATTTCTCCTTTATTTAAGTATACTGTTTGTTATTTTACTCACAATCAGTTACAAATTCTGCATTTAATGAAGCATCTTCGATACTAAAAGTAAGTTTAATTTTCCCTACTAGTTTTCTATTAATTTTAGGATTATTTATTATAGGATTTCCGTCTTCATTATTCGTTTCTGCTAAATAAACACCATTAGCAACAATATCATCATATAAATCATAACATTTGAAACAATTACTAGAACATTCTTCTGGCTTTATTTCATCAAGCCAATATTCATTTGCATATTTAATAGTAGCTGCTTCTATTGACTTGATTTTGTTATTATAAGTTGTTTCTTTAATTGTATTATCGATTCCATTATAAGCTGGCATTGCAATAATAATTATCATAGATATAATTATTATTGCTGTAATAGTTTCAACTAATGTAAATCCTTTTTTCATTAATATCACCTATAATAATATTACCATAGATAAATAAAAAAAAGTAGAATTACTACTTTTTAAATTAACCTTTTTCTACTATTTTTATATTTACTGTTGTAACTTTAGGTATTAAATTAATTCTAACATCATCTATTGATACAATTATTGGAACCTCATGAGTACCAGGACCATATCCATTCAAGTCTATTTGAGCTTTTATAGAAGTCAATTCAATATTATCAAGTACACTTTGAACTCCTTTAGCAATAACCGTAATAGCTCGATCAGCTTCACTAACAGCTCCTACACTATAATTACTTCCTAAATTTATTGATTCAATCTGAATATTATTAAATTCTTTACTTACTTCAGATTGTAAAGATACATCTACACTAGTTGTTGTTTCAGTCATAAATCTTACCCCCGCTGGTTTGGTTAAAGAAACACTAAAAGTTTTATCAGTACTTAAGCCATCAATATTTATAATAGCTTTAATATAGTCTAAATTATCAATGATCGATTGTTCTCCATATACTTTTACTTTATTAACTGAGCTAGTTGCATTAGATATTGCATAACCGACTGTTAATGTTCCTTCAGTAACTACTTTAACTGGTAATTCAACATAATAAGAATCTACAATGATTGAAGCACTTACCTTAGCTGGTACAATCTCTACATTTTCTATTTTAACTCCATTATTATCATAAGCTACTAAAATTATTGAATCAACTATAAATGTTCCTTTTTCTGTTAAATTTGCGGCCTTTAAATCAATTAAAGCTTTAACTGAAGATACCGTTTCTAATGCTTCTGCTGAACCTTTGACAATAACTTCATTACGATCCAATTTTACATCTTTGATTGATAATTTATTATCTAATTTATCTTGATATAATAAATCATATGATAAAGATTTTACTGTACTTATCTTTTCACTTATTTTAACAGTAATACTACTCGGATCTAATTTATAATCAACCGAACCTATACTATGATTATATTTAAATTTTACTTTATATTGTCCAGTAGTATAACCACTTAAATCTAGTATTACTTCATGTTCTCCTAATTGTTTAGCTAAGTATAAATCACTTTTTCTTCCTATTAAAGTAATATCTACTGTTTCAGGTACCCCTTCAACAACATAAGCTTCCTCATTATAAATAAGCTTAACTGGTTGAGCAGTAAGAACTTCAGCTTCTTCAGTAACTAAACTAATTGCTTTAGTATCAATTAATAAAAACATTATAATTGCACAAAATAGAGAAATATAAATTAATATATTTGGTCGATTCAATATTCTTTCGAATTTACCACCATTATTTTTAGATAATTCACTAATTCGATAAATAATTCTGCTTATTGGAATAATGATAAATTTATCTATTATATTATAAATAAATTTGAAAAATGATCCTAAAACTTTGATTATTTTATTCATCATCTTCACCTTCCTCATCATCTGCATCATAGAAAGCTTCCATTTTCGGTTTCAATTCTTCTAATAACAATAATCTAAACTCTTCTAAAGTTAAATTATAATTTAAATTACTATCAACAGCAATACTAATTCTACCTGTTTCTTCTGATACAATTAAGGCAATAGCATCTGTTTCTTCAGCAATTCCTAAAGCAGCTCGATGACGGGTTCCTAATTTTTTATTTACACTTGGATTCATGCTCGTTTTAAAAACAGCCCCAGCACAAGTTAAGCGATCACCTTGAATAATAACTCCTCCATCATGTAACGGATTAGCCGGATAGAAAATCGATTCCAACAAAATCGATGTAATATCTGCATATATTTTATGGGCAGGAACAATATATTCTTGTAATGATACATTTCTTTCAATTATAATTAATGCTCCAATTCGATTTCTTTTTAAGTATTCAATTGCACCCATAATTTCAAAGACAACTCTTTCCCTTTCATCAACTGTTAAAACTTTATGCCTTCCTAATAATTGACTTCTTCCTATTGATTCTAAAACAGCTCTAATTTCAGGTTGAAAAATAATTATAAGTGCTAAGGGACCCCAAGATATTACATATTCTAAAAGTACACCAACAGTGTATAAGTTTAATAAATTACTAAAAATCTTAATAATTACAACTATTGCTACTCCTTTAAAGATTAATACTAATTTTACATTATTTTTTAAATTCTTAAGTAAATAATAAAAGATAAACCATACTATACTTATATCAATTATTTTTGTTACTATATTCCATAATGACATTAACGTCATATAAATCTCACTCCTTTAGTAGTATAGATATTATATCAAAATTTTTAATAAAATACATCACCCAATTTAAAAAAGATAATACTATTT
>JAQVZB010000003.1 GCA_029004695.1 Bacilli bacterium
ATTACAACATTAATGATTGAGGTATATAGATTTCTTTTTTGATTAAAATTCTCTCTTTTACCCTCTGTATTAAAGTTATTATACATATTTTTACAATCATCTTTAATTTCATTTTCATATTTATAATTACAATATTCGGTTTTATATTCTTCAAAAGTATAGCCAGGTTCTTTAACCAAAATATTTACTAAATTATTACCAGTAAATATTAAAGCTGCTAAAAACCAGATTAATAAAATGCCATTAGTTATTTTTAAGATAAGTTCTTTATCTTTACTAAAAAGGTTTATCATTTCACCTCCTTTATATTTCTATTTATATTATATCTACCGTTAATTAATATGTAAAGAAAATATTTACTTATTTTTAATTATGAGTATTTTATGTTATTATTATACTAGGAGTATATATGAAATCAACCTTTAAAAAAATGGATAAAACGCTTTTTTTTCTAATGATTGTATTTACAATTTTAGGATTAATAATGATTTTTAGTGCATCAAGTATTACAGCTGTTTTATATAATGGTGTTGAAGAATCTTATTATTTTAAAAAACATATATATATAATTATAGTTTCTTGGATATTTGGTTTTATCGTACTTAAACAACCAATAAAAAAATATAAGTTATTAGGCCCAGTTGGAATATTAATTGTGATATTTCTTTTAGCAGGTTTAATACCTTATGGAACTATTACTAACAGCGCTAAAAGTTGGTATAATTTAGGTTTTTTTTCACTACAACCTAGTGAATTTGCCAAATCAATAGTAATAGTTTATTTAGCAATAGCTTTAGAAAAAATATATCAAAAAAAAGATTTTACTTTAAATAAAATAATCACTCCTTTTCTTTTTGTCTTAATAATATTAATATTTACTGCAATTCAGCCTGATTTAGGTACAGCAGCAGTTATTGGTGGGATTGCCTTTTTTATTTTTTTAGCTTTACCTTTTAATAATCCCAAAATAAACAAATTAAAAATATTTGGTATTATTTCAGTGATCATTGTATCTTTATTCATTATATTTGGTGATAAAGTTTTAAATACTGAACAATCAAGTCGTCTAATCTTTAAAGAACCTTGCACTAGATATATAGATAAAACTGGTTATCAAGTATGCAATGGGTTTATAGCTATTAACAATGGTGGTTTATTTGGAACTGGACTTGGAAATTCTACTCAAAAATATTTATATTTGCCAGAAGCTTATACTGATTTTATCTTCCCAATTATTGTTGAAGAGTTGGGGGCTATTATTTCTATTCTTATCATTTTAGCTTTTATTGTTCTTTTATATCGAATATTAAAAATTGCTAAGCATGCTAGTACATTAAGTGGTTCAATAATGGCTTATGGTTCTTTTATATTTATTCTTTTACATTTATTAATTAATTTATTAGGAATATTAGCAATAATACCTTTAACTGGAATTCCAGTTCCATTTTTAAGTTATGGTGGTTCATTTTATATTAATATTATCTTTGTTTTATTTTTAACTCAAAGAGTTCATATTGAAACTTATGAAGTGAAAAAAGCTAAAATATTAAGGGGATGATGAAATGAAATTAAATACTAAAGGTATATCATTAGTAGAAATTATTATTAGTATTACTTTAATATCAATAATTATTGTCTTTATTTTATCAGTATTAATTAATGTTCGTTCTGAAGATCAAGAAAGTAAAGAATTATCACAATTAAAACTTAATCAAGCCTTAATAACAAAAGAAATTCATACTGATTTTATTGAACGAGAATTGATTGGAATAGAATCATGTGAAGATGGTGGACCGAATCCTAGTGATAGACTTAATGATTCTGTAAGATCCTATATTAAAACAAAAAGCAATTCATTTGAAACATCAGGTAAATCTTATTGCTTAAAACTAATATATAATCCTGCTAAAGGTGAAGATAATGTTGGTTATTTGTTATATTATAGTTATTACTATGGCGATCCTAAAGAAAATATTGAAGATGAAATATATGTTACAGGTTACCGTCGCGGAGATAAAAGTATTATTAGAGAGACTCAAAAAAGATTTGATTCAACAATAAATGGTATAGCAAATATAAATTGTTCTCTTGATAATCCTAATTTATGTGTCGTATTAATAAATATGCCAATCCTAGCTAAAAATGGCGATGATTATGGAATAAATTTAAGTTATATATCGGAAAAAGGCTTCCAAGCAATCTCTTTAATTAGTGCTCATTATAATTTTGAAATACATAAACAATAAAAATAATATTAGATGAATAATTCTTGATTTATAAAATAAACTGTAGTCTAAATTATAATTTTTTAGAATACTTTTGATTTGAACATTTATTGAGAATCCTCCAAAAGATAATAATATTCCCGTAAAAATTAATTTAAGATTATAATTATCAATAAAATTAATTTCTTTAATACCATTTGTTATTTCAAATATACCGGTTATTAAAGGGTGGTTATATGATATTAAAGCTGATAATGCATTAAATAACACTAAAACCCCTAGAATTAATAATAAAGTATCAATCGCTTTCGAAATCGATAATACGATATTAAAATCTTTAGGTTTTAATTCTACATGATTAATATAATTACAATCAACATTACGATTGAAAAAACCAATTAATAAATTAATTATAATATTTAATATTATAATTAATATTGAATCTTTAATTTCTAAATAACTAGTGATAGTTAATATTAAAATCGGATTATACAACAAAGACATAGATAAAACTTTAATAGCTTCGTCTTTGTTTATTAAATTGTTATCTAAAAGATCTTTTATATATTTAGCATTAGTAGGGCAGCCACTAATTAAACTCATAATAAAAACATAAGATGAATATTTACTCATTTTAAATGCTTTATTAAATATAAAACCAATATATTTAGTAATAGAATTTATTAAATCGGTACTTATAATTAAATCACTTATAATTAAAAAAGGAAATATCGAAGGAAAAATATTTGTAATCCAGATGTTAACAGATTCTAAAATTGCTCCAATTATAACTGTTCTTTTTATTATAATTAATCCTATAAGTAAAACTATTGACACTTTTTTAATTTTATTTATCATAATACCTCTTTGATTTGCTATAATTTAAATGAAGGGACGCAAAATAATGATTAATAAACTTTATGATAGATTTAAACAATTTATTAAATATAATCTTTCTTTTTTAATTTTTTTACTTCTTTTCTTAGGTACATTTAGTATAAAAACTGATTATAGTATATATAAAGCTGGTGGAAGCATTAATATAAGCCAAAGAATAAACCGAGCTAATGATTTAAGTTCTTCATCTGGATCATTTAATATGGCATATGTTGGCATGATTCAAGGTAAATTGCCATTTTATTTACTTGCTAAAATAATTCCATCTTGGGAATTAATTCCGAATGATGAAATAACATATAATAATGAAGAAACGATTAATGATTCCTTAAAACGAGATCATTTATATTATGAAGAATCAATTAGTAATGCTAAACTTATCGCATATAAAAAAAGTAATATTCCTTTTAAGATGACTAAAATTAATAATTTTATTATATATGTTGATGAAAAATGTAGTGCTAATTTAAAAATAGGCGATGAAATTATATCTTATGATGGCATTAATTATTCGGATTTAAATACTTTAAAAGATTATATTAAGACTAAAAAGAAAGGTGATAATATATCTTTGATCATTAATCGAGATAATAAAAAAATTAATGAAAAAGTAATTATCTTTGAAGAAGATGATACATTATTAATTGGGGTTGCTACTGTTTCGATATATAATATTAAATCTGAAAAAAATATTATAATTGATCCGAAAACTTCAGAAAGTGGACCTAGTGGAGGGTTGATTTTAAGTTTAGCTATTTATGATGCTTTATTAGATAAAGATATTACGAAAGGAAATAAAATTGTCGGAACAGGTGCTATCCAATTAGATGGAACTGTAACCGAAATAGGGGGAATAAAATATAAATTAGCGGGAGCCGTAAAAGAGAAAGCTGATCTATTTATCGTTCCCAATGCTAATTTAAAAGAAGCATTAAAGTATGCTAAAGAAGAAAAATATGATATAATTATTAAAGGAGTTTCTAATTTTGATGAGGCTTTAGAGGTCCTTAACAAGATGGAGGTAAAAAAATGAAAAGATATTTTATAGATATCGATAAAGCAGGAAGAATTTATTTAGATGACATAACATTATTGAGTGATAATTTAAAAATTAAATCAGTTAATAAAAATGGTGATATTGTATTAAAACCAATTTTATCAACTAGTGGATTTCATAAAAATCAAGTAGAAGAATATGCAGCTGAATGCAAAAGTAGAAATGAAGAATTATTATATGAAGTATATGAAAGTGAAATAATTAATCGTAATGTTTTATTAGAAGATGTTTATGAATTTGAAGAAATAAAAGAAGGTTTATATCGTGATGCAACGCAACCTGTTAATACTCATGCTATTAAATTAATTGAATTTGGGGCATTAAAGTATACAAATTTAAAAAATGTTCAGATAAATGATTTTAATATTGTTATGATAACACCTGATATAAGCGATGACGGAACATTATTTTATGATAAAAATAATTCCTTAATTAGAGTTAAACAATCAATTAATAAATTAAGATATGAATTAAATACTGATCAATTAGGTTCTGATATATATATCCTAACTACAAATCCAGAAATACTTGATGATTGTCGCACTTGGATAACAGAAATTACTGATATTGGAAATAATAATTGTTATATAAGCAATAAAAATTATTATTTAGTAAAGCCACTAAGTAATAAAGATTTAAGTAATTTATCGCAAGATGATATAAAATTATATCGAAATTTAACCGCTTCAAGTATTCCAGTTAAAAAGCAACGCGTAAATAATCGTATAATCCTAAATAATACTGATTCAAATGATTATGATGATTATTTAATGGTAAGAAGAGAAAATTTAGAAGAATTATTAGCCTTAGGACTTAGTAAAATGCCTCTTAAAGAACATATTGAAGTATATACTCAAAATAAAGATAATTTTGTTAAAAAAGCCCTAGAAGATACTTTAGATATACCTAAAACTTATTTAAATAAAAATAATCTGCCTAAAAACGAATCAAGTAAAGGCCATAAAATTGATATATTTTACGATCAAGATCCATTATCACCAGTACCTAAAGCAATTATGAATGGTGAACCAGTTGAATTTGAACAAGTAGATTATACTGAAGAAGGTTATCCAATATGGAAACAAACTATTAAAATAGTTCAAAATAAATCAAAAGCAGAATTCGCTTATGATTTAGCATTAAAAGGGAATAAATATTTTATTAAAGTTTCTGGTTTATCAAATGAAAGTGATATAATTACCGAATTAAGAGATACAGGATTATTATATGAATTTGTCTTATATGAAAATGATGATTATAAAAATAAAAGAAATATTACTTATTATGTATCTAAACCATATAAGAAAAATAACGAAGTTGGCTTAACAAAATAAATAGAATGAAATTCATTCTTTTTTTATGATTATATTTACTTTCTAGACTTATTTTAATGATTTTGATAAAATAAATATAAGTGGGGAAGTAACATGAAAATAAGTGATATAAATTATAATGAATTAAGTCCAATGATGAAACAATATGTTGATATTAAAAATAATTATAAGGATGAATTTTTATTTTACCGAGTTGGGGATTTTTATGAATTATTTTTTGAAGATGCTTTAAAAGTAGTAAGAGAATTAGATTTAACTTTAACTGGTAAAAATGGTGGTTTAAAAGAAAGGATACCGATGGCTGGTGTTCCTCATCATGCTGTTAAAAGTTATGTCGAAAAACTAGTTTCAAAAGGATTTAAAGTTGCTATTTGTGATCAAGTTGAAAATCCTAAAAATACTAAAGGGATGGTTAAAAGAGAAGTAACAGAAGTAATAAGTAAAGGAACTATTGTTGATTTAGAATTTTTAAATAGTTATGATTTTAACTATATTGGTAGTTTAATTGATTATGATTATGTTTATTTATTAACTTATACTGATATTTCTACTGGTAATGTATATGCTGAATTTTTAAATCATGAAAAAGATGCTCTTATTAATAGAGTAATTAATTTAAATTTAAAAGAAATTATTATTAAAAATAATTTTGATTTAAATTTATTAAGTATTTTGAAAAATAATTATAATATTAATATTACTATTATTGATAATACATATGAAGAAAATCATAAAATTATAAATAATATTAAAAATTATCAAGTAAAAGAAGGAATAAAACATTTATTTTATTATTTAATTACGATTCAATTAAAAGAAATAATTCATTTTAATGATGTAATTATAATTGAGAATAATGAATATTTATTAATGGATATTCATACGGTTAGAAATTTAGAATTATTCGAAACTTTAAGATTAAAAGAACGCCAATATAGTTTAATATGGTTACTAGATAAATGTAAGACTTCAATGGGTTCAAGAACTTTAAAAGATTTTTTAACTAATCCTTTAAAAGATGAAATAAAAATAAATAAAAGATTAGATTATATCGAAAAATTTAACAATGAATTTATTTTAAAAAGTGAATTATTAGAACTTTTATATGAAATTTATGATCTTGAAAGATTGTGTGGTAAAGCTGTTTGTGGTTCATTAAATGGTAGAGACTTATTACAAATAAAGAAATCCTTAAAAGTATTACCAGATATAATAAAAATTATTGATCAATTAAAATTAAATATCAAAATAAATGACCATCGAGAATTATATCAATTACTAGAAAAAGCCATTTATGAAGAACCACCAGTTACGATTAAAGATGGCTATTTAATTAAAGAAAATTATAATAATGAGTTAGATGAACTTAAAAAAATAAGACGAGGTGGTAAAGACTATTTAGCTACTTTAGAAAAAGAGGAAAGAGAAAAAACGGGGATATCTAATTTAAAGGTAGGTTTTAATAAAGTATTTGGTTATTATATTGAGATAAGTAAAAGTAATATAAATAAAATAAAACCCGAATATGGTTGGGAAAGAAGACAAACCTTAACGACGGGAGAAAGATATATAACCCCTTCATTAAAGGAAAAAGAAGCTTTAATATTAAATGCTGAAGAAAAAATAATTGATTTAGAATATGAATTATTTATGGAAATAAAAAATATTATTAAACAAGAAATTATGGAATTAAAGAAGACTTCAACTAATATTGGTTATATTGATGCTTTAGTTTCTTTAAGTGTCATAAGTGAAAATCATAAATTAATAAGACCTAAATTTAATCATAATCATGTAATAAATATTAAAAATGGTTTTCATCCTATTATTAGTGTTGTAAGTGAAAAAGAATATATAAAAAATGATATCATCATGGACGAAAATATTAATACTTTATTAATAACTGGCCCAAATATGAGTGGTAAAAGTACTTATATGAGACAACTTGCTATTACGATATTAATGGCTCAAATCGGTTCTTTTGTTCCAGCTGATGAAGCTGATTTACCTATTTTTGATCAAATATTTACTAGAATTGGGGCATCTGATGATTTAGTAAGTGGTGAATCTACTTTTATGGTTGAAATGTTAGAAGCTCGAAATGCCGTCGTAAATGCGACTGAAAATAGTTTAATTTTATTTGATGAATTAGGTCGAGGAACGGCAACTTATGATGGTATGAGTATCGCCGAAGCAATTCTTGAATATATAACTAAAAATATCAAATGCAAAACTTTATTTAGCACTCATTATCATGAACTTACAGCACTAGATAAAAGATTTAAAAGTATTAAAAATATTCATGTTAGCGCTGCTGAAGAAAATGGTAATTTAGTCTTTTTACATAAAGTAAAAGATGGTTCGATAGATAAAAGTTATGGGGTTAATGTCGCAGCATTAGCTAAAATGCCGGATGAAATAATAAATCGAGCAAATGAATTATTAAATGAATATGAAAGTAATCCGAAAAAGGTTAAATCAAATGAAATGCAATTATCATTTGATTTAAATGAAAAAAATGAATTAAAAGACAAATTAATCGATATTGACCCTTTAAGAGTGACTCCTTTAGAATCGCTTAATATATTATATGAATTAAAAGAAATATCTAAAAAATAATAGCGCATCGATTATTTTTTTATGATATACTAATTATGAGGTTATTTATGAAAAATAGAACGAAATTAAGAGAACAAATTATGATTATTATTTATCAAATATCATTATATAAGAATAATGGTCTAGTTTATGATGTTGATAATGTCATAAAAGAAAATATGGAAATTGAAAATGAATTTGTTAAAGATATGGTTTATGGAATTATTACTTATTATGATGAATTAAATATCGTTGCTAATAAATATCTTAGTAACTGGTCTATTGATCGTATCGATAATATTGGAGCAGCTATTTTAAGAATGGCTCTATATGAAATAAAATATACTGATACACCACCAATTGTGGTTATTAATGAAGCTATCGAATTATGTAAAAAATATAGTGATGATAATGTTAGAAAAATGGTTAATGCGGTTTTAGATAAGGTAATAAATGAATAATGGAAAAAAAATATATTACGATTACAACTTTAAATAAATATCTTAAAAATAAATTTGATACCGATCCTAATATTCGAAATGTTTCTTTAAAAGGTGAAATATCTAACTTTAAAGGTCATAGTAGAGGTCATTTATATTTTACCTTAAAAGATGAAGGTAGCAGAATTAATGCCGTAATGTTTCAATTTAATGCTAATAGATTAACCTTTATTCCTGAAGATGGTATGAAAGTATTAGTAGATGGAAGAGTAAGTATCTATGAAGCAACTGGAGCTTATCAAATATATATTGAAAACATGGAAGAAGATGGATTAGGTAACTTACATTTAAAATATGAAGAATTAAAAAAAGAACTTCAAGCTAAAGGATTATTTAATCAAGAACATAAAAAGTTAATCCCAAAATATCCTCAAAAAATCGGTATTATTACTGCTCCAACTGGCGCAGCTATAAAAGATATTTTAAGTACTATTAAAAGAAGGTATCCAATATGTGAAACCTATCTTTTTCCTTCTCTGGTTCAAGGAATGCTTGCTAAAGATGATATTGTCAAACAAATAAAAGAAGCCGAAAATCATGATTTAGATTTATTAATTATTGGCCGTGGGGGTGGTTCCATTGAAGATTTATGGGCTTTTAATGAAGAAATAGTAGCTTATGCAATATATGAATGTAAAATACCAATAATTAGTGCTATAGGTCATGAAATTGATTTTACCATTGCTGATTTTGTAGCTGATTTGCGAGCGCCGACTCCTACTGCAGCAGCAGAATTAGCAGTACCTAATATTACCGATTTAAATATCTTATTAAAACAATACTATATAAGAACTGTTAACTTAATCAAACATAATTTAAATTTAAATATTAATAAATTAAAAACCACAAAAAATAGTTACGTTCTTACTAATCCTTTAGCTATTTATGAAATAAAAGAACAAAAATTAAGTAATATAATCCTTAACTTAAATAGTTATATTAATAATAAATTAAATCATAGTAGAACTAAGCTATTAAGATATAAAGATAGTTATATCTTAAATAATCCTAATAGTTTATTTATAAATAAACAAAATAAATATACCCTTATTTTAAATAAATTAGAGCTCTTAAATCCAATTAGTGTTTTAAGTAAAGGATACAGTGTTTTAAAACATGATAATAAAATTATAAAAGATAGTTCAAAATTAAAAATAGGGGATAAAATAGATATAAAATTATTTAAAGGTGAAATAAAAGCAAAAGTGGAGGAAGTGGGATAAATGAAAGATAAAAAATTTGAAGAATTAATGAATGAACTAGAAATAATTGTCAAAGAACTTGAAAACGGTGAAATTGATTTAGAAAAATCAATTGAAAAATATACTGAAGCTATGAAATTAGTAAAAGTATGTGGTGATAAGCTAAATAAAGCCGTAATTTCGGTCAATAAAGTACTGGCGGAAAATGGTAATTTTGAGGATTTTAAAATCGAAGATAACCAGTAATTGGTTATCTTTTTTTTATGCTTAGGAACATACTAATATAAAGGGTGATAACAATGAAAAAAATAATAATAATATTATTTATTTTGTTAATTCCGATTAATATATTTGCTTATTCTAACAATATTATACCTGGAGGTAAAACAATAGGAATTGAAGTTAAGAATGATGGTATAATTGTTATCGGTTTTTATAAAATAGATAATAAATTTAATAAAAATGATTTAAAAACCGGTGATACAATAATTAAAGTAAGTAATACTCCCGTAAATACCATTGATGAATTAATTATTGCAATTGAAGATAATGTTCTTGATAATCAAGTAAATTTTACTATTAAAAGAAAAAACAAAGTTTTTTCAACCGTATTTAATTTAGTGTTAATTAATGAAACATATAAGACAGGAATATATGTTAAAGATAAGATTACCGGAATAGGAACTTTATCTTATATTGATCCAATAACTAAAATATATGGTGCTTTAGGGCATGAAATAACTGAAAGTAATACCGGTAATTTAATTGAAGTAAAAACCGGTAGTATATTTAAAAATAAGATAATTAGAATTGATCGTAGTGGAGTAGGTAATGCTGGTACTAAAAATGCTAAATTCTATTCAAATACTATTTTTGGTACAGTAACCAAAAATACTAATAAAGGAATATATGGAATATATACTGCTAATATTAATGATTTAAAAACTCTTGAAGTAGGAACACCTGATACTTTACAAATTGGAAAAGCTAGTATATATACAGTTTTAAATAATGAAGATATTAAAGCATATGATATTTATATAAATACGATTGATAAAACTCGTGATATTAAAAATATCTATTTTAATATTACAAGCGAAGAATTAATTGCTACTGCTGGAGGAATCATCCAAGGAATGAGTGGAAGCCCAATAATCCAAAATAATAAAATATTTGGGGCTGTAACTCATGTTATATTAGATAACCCTACTAGTGGATATGGGATATTTATAACAACAATGTTAGAAGAAGGCGAAAGATAAAAGCACCAAAAGTGCTTTTTTTAGGACTATTATTTTTTTAAAAAAAGTGCTATACTTAATAAGAATTAATTAGTAAAGAGTGTGAATTATGATCGGAATATATAATTATACAGTAATATTAACTTATTTAAGTGTCTGTAGTGCTGTATCAGGAGTTTTATTAGCATTTCAAGGAAATTCTTTTGGTGCCATTGTTTGTTTAATGGTATCGGGCTTATTAGATATGTTTGATGGTAAAGTGGCTAGAACTAAAAAAAGAAATCGAGAAGAAATAAATTTTGGAATTCAGATTGATTCCCTTTCTGATGTTATTGCTTTTGGTGTCTTACCAGTAGCAATTGGTTATTCAATTGGAATGACCGAATGGTATTATTTACCAATTGCTTTTATCTATGTCTTAGGAGCTTTAATAAGACTAGCACATTTTAATGTCCATGAAGAAGAAATAGCTAAAACCAAAAAAGGAAGAAGTACTACTTTTATTGGATTACCAACAACAAGTGTTGCTTTAATATTTCCTTTAGTATATTATTTAAAGGATTTTTTCCCAAATGTTTTTACTTATATTTTTGCGGTTTCTTTGCTTATTGTCGGTTTATTATTTGTTTTAAATGCTAAATTTATAAATAAACCTGATAATAAAAAAATGTTATTATTAATACTAGTTGGGTTATTTGAATTTTTATTATTAGTTATAGGTTATAAAATATGGATAATCTTAAGTTAAAAAAAAATAAAGAAGATAAATATATCTTATTTTTTTATAGTACTATTATAGGTAGATTATTATTAAAAATATTAACTTTAAATATTATCAGTAAAATAGTTGGTTTATTTTTAAGTACTAGATTATCTAAATTTTTAATTAAAAGATTTATTAAAAAAAATCAAATTAACATGAATGATTATGAAGATATTAAATATAACTCATTTAATGATTTTTTTATTCGGAAAATAAAAGCTCAAAAAAGACCAATTAATTATAAAGAAAATGTCTTAATATCACCATGTGATAGTAGATTACTTGTTTATAAAATAAATCAAGAGAATATATTTAATATTAAAAATTCTTATTATAATATTTATGACCTTATTAATAATGATATATCTAAAGAATACTATAATGGTTATGCATTAATATTTAGATTATGTGTTGATGATTATCATCGTTATTGTTATATCGATAGTGGTATAAAATGTAATAATAATTATATTAAAGGAGTGCTTCATACGGTAAGGCCAGTTGCTCTTGATAAATATAATGTATATAAAACTAATTCAAGAGAGTGGACGATTCTTAAAACAAAAAATTTTGATAATGTTATTCAAATTGAAGTAGGGGCCTTATGTGTCGGAAAAATCGTAAATCATCATCAAAAATATAGCTTTAAAAAAGGTGAAGAAAAAGGTTATTTTAAATTTGGTGGTTCGACCATAGTACTACTATTTAAAGAAAATACCATTAAAATAGATAAAGAAATCCTAAATAATAGTTTAAATAATATTGAAACGATTGTTAAACTTGGAGAAAAAATCGGTAATAAAGTTAGCTTACGCTAACTAACTTTTTTTCTAAATATTTAAAAAACTTAAATCTACTTAGGATATAAAAACAAATAACGGTTATTATTAATGAACCTATCACATCATAAATTATATGTTGTTTAACAAATAAAGTGGATAAAATAATTAATATATTTATAGCTACAATCATGCTTTTTTTCCATTTCGACATATTTTTAATTGCTAAAACACTAAATATGATAATAAAACATAAGATACAATGATTAGATGGAAAACATCTTGTAGCTGGGGTATCAATTCTAAAAGTCATATAAGTTATAAACTCTGTTATATTATTATAAGAATTTATAACTGGTCGATTTACCGTAGTCGGATAAAGAATAAAAATCGAATTAGAGATTATAAAGCAAAACACTAAAGATATAATTGTTTTAATATAAACATTAGCATTATCTTTAAAAATAAAATATAATGATAAGATATTAAAAGGATACCATATATTATAGATGTAAATAAAGATAGGTAAAAAAGGAATATATGTATCTAAAGTACTACCTATTAAAATAGGATCACCTTCTAATAATTTGACAAAGAAATAAAAGAAACCACTAAAAGTTAATAATCCGATTGCTGTAATTAAATAAAATTTTAGATCAATAATCTTTTTCATATTCAAATTATAGCAAAGAGATCTATAAATTGCTATTGCAAATTAAACAAAAATTTGTTAATATTATATTACTTTATATGGCGGTATTGGTGAAGTGGTTAACACGCCAGATTGTGGCTCTGGTATGCATGAGTTCGATTCTCATATATCGCCCCAGTAAGAGAGTAAGCAAACCTTCCAATTGGATGGTTTGTTTTTTGTTTAGAATATAGTATGAAAAAGGTATTATAATAAAAATAGTACAAGTGATTTATAAAAATTTAGAAGTATGGTATAATTTATTAAAGGTCTAGTTAGACTTAGTTTAAGGGAATGAGGTGTGTTTATGGAATTACCGACTTCATATATGACGGGTGCTTTTGCTAAAATACCTGCATATTTTGATGCCATGTTAACAGCAAAAGCTCCAGAGCGATTTACAATTAAATTTTTAGAGAATATAGGATTTAAAAGTTCTAGCGACAGGTTATTTATTAATGTTCTTAAAACAATTGGATTACTTGACGACTCTGGAACACCAACTAAAAAATATTTTGATTTTTTAGACCAAAGTATATCAAAGAAAGTAGTTGCAGAAGGTATAAGGGATGCTTACGCAGATTTATTTGAAATTAATAAGAATGCTCAAACTATGACTCAAAAAGAGTTAGAGGGAAAACTCAATAGTTTAACTGAAGGAAAAAAAGGTAAGCGTGCAGTTGAGTTTATGGCTAAGACATTTAAAGCTCTTTGTGATTATGCTGACTGGGAATCTAAAGATGAAGAAAAATTGCCAATGAATGAAGTTAACTATTCTAATATGAAAAAGAATGATGCTGATGTGATGGATAGTAATAATTCGAACGCAAAACTACAGACATCTTTTGATTTGAGTTACGATATACATATTCATCTTCCGGCAACAAGAGATCCAGGAGTGTATGATGCATTATTTGAAAGCTTAATGAAACATCTTTCATCAAAGAAATGAGGTATTTATGAAAAATGACTTATATTCTTTTATTTTTAGAGGTGTTTTGACTGAAGAAAATTTGGATAAAAATGGGAGAATGAAATATAATCCGGAAGCAATATATTATTCGGAAGAAATTGCAAAAAAACTAAATTTAAATGAAATAGACGAAAAGTATATTCAGCAATCAAAAAGTATGATTACAGTGTTTGCTGCAGTCACCGCTTTTGAGAATGCTACACGCGATTTTGCTTATTCTGTCCTTTATGATGCCTTCAATACAGATTGGTGGGAAAATGGAATTCAAAAAAGCATTAAAGAAAAAGCGTTAATTAGAAAAGAAAAGGAATCAAAACTCCGTTACTTATCCAATAGAGGTAGTGAGTTGTTATCTTATGTTGATTTTGAAGATTTATCAAAGATAATGACTAGTTCAGATAATTGGGTTTATTTTGAACCTTACTTGAATGATCAGGAATGGGCAAGAAAAATTTTTTCTGATTTAGGTAATTCACGAAATGTAATAATGCATTCTGGGATATTGGATGAATTTGACATAACTAGGATAGGTGTTAATATTAGAGATTGGTTAAGACAAATTAACGTGTGATTTGTTTTCTAAATAAAATTATTGTTAGTTTAAAATTAGTATAGGTGTTTGAAAAATAAGACATTAAATAAGTTTTGTGCCTATTGGAATATTGCCCCATTAAGAAAATACTGCTCATTATTAAGTGAGCCTTATAAATAAAGGGATTGCGTATTTGCAATCTTCTTTTTTTATACAATTTTTAATAGAAAATTGATGTTTTTTCATAAAAAAAATCAAAATTTAAATGACCTTTGTATTAAGACACTGTATTAAATTTGTATTAAAAACGTATTGCAAAACACTGATAACATGTATTGAACTTGTAATAATTATTGTAAAGACTATCAAAACTTGTCATAAAATGATTTAATTAATGAAACAAAAAGTAATCTGTCGATGGGAGGAAAAGTTTTGTGAATAATATTTTAAAAATTGTTGTTAGTTTTGTATTAGCGGTAATTGTGACATCATTTATCTTTTATTATATGAGTTGGTATAGTTTTGCTACTTTACCAACAAAAATTGTGTTTTTAAGAATGGTTTTTTCGACTATAATATTAACAATGGTAATTTTGGGAATATTATATATGATTAAAAAAATAAAAAAATAATTTTAATTACAATTTGTAGGAGTAAATTCTAATAAAAAAAGATACTTGAATAAAAATTATCATGAATATTCTAGAACTATAATCAAGGATTATTTATAGTTCAATTTTTGAATTTTAGAGTTGAACTTCCACTTGATAAGAAAAGCGTATTATAAGTGTATTGAACAAAAAAATTCATAATAAAAAGTATGGTTAATTTAATCGCATTATTATTAACAATTAATTATTAAATAGATCTTAAAATCAATCAATAAAAAGGAATAACTCATGTAATAAATTTGTATCAGAAATGTATTGCAAATGTTAGCAATAAAAAGTACTAGACTTTTAATGACAGTAATACGGATAACAGTTTAAACGAAATAATGAGGGGTTTTGTTAGTATTATAAGTGGTTTGGCGGGGATAAGTAATAATTCAAGTGATAGGCATGCTCAAAATTATAAACCTCAAAAAAGGCATGCAATATTAGCTGTAAATACTGCTTTGGTAATAACCCAGTTCTTTGTTGAAACATATAAATCTCAATATGACAATCAACGATAAAAAGGGGTGAAAACGGTATGATAACTGAAAAAGAAGAAAAACAAATTTTAAGTATGATTAATGAAAAATTAGTAAAGATAATATGTTAATTAAAATGGCTAATGGAACATATATTTTTGGTGCAAAAATGGGAGATAAAAATTTTGATAAAATATATATTTATAATCATTTTTTGCAATCTACCCTAGACTTAGCAAAAAAAGCTAAAGAATCCATAATGTTAGCAATGGATTATTGTAAAAGGATAAAAACTAAGTTTAATCCGTTTAATAATAATTTAAATGATGATGAATATAAGTGCTATTATTATTTGGAGAATGCTTTATATAGGTTGGAAATGCTATGGGATTCCTTAGCACAATTGTATAATTTATATGCTGAAACAAATTTGGATATAGATAAAATATATTATAAAAATTTGTTTAAAAATTTATATGAAAACAAACAAGATTTATTTAATGTTATTGAGATATTCAATTATATATTTGAAGAAGCCTCAAAAGATGAAACCAATATAGATGTTGTGTTCATAAATATGTTTACAGCTTAAGGAATGTTATGACCCATAGATATTCACTATCAATTACTGCTATGTCAAATAATGTAGATGGTTTTGTTTATATGAGAGAGGCAGAGCCATATTTATTGTATAAGATATGCTTTGATTACAATAAGGTTATGAAGTTTTTGTTATCTGTTTTAGATAATATATTTTTGGAAAATAAAGATACAGTAGAAAAATATGTAGAATTATTAACTAATTTATATAGTTAAAAAAAGTTTTGTGTCTATTGGAAGATTGCCCCATTATTGCTCTCAAACTCAAGTAAAAAAAAGGTTTGAGAGCTTTTTATAGTTAAAAATCATAAAAATGAGTAAAAATGTGTAACTAAAATTACTCATTTTCAAAATATAGTATTACGCAGTATAATAGAAGAGATGATAAAATAATTATAAATAAGATTAAGGAAATTTATAAAATTAAAAACCTAACTCTAGATGACTTAGCAGAATATTTATGAGTTACTGGAAAAACAATAAATCAAATTGAAAGTAGTAATGTTATACCTAAAATAGATAGAATATTAACTATCGATAATATTAAGTACAACTATTGAAAGGCTATTTTATAACGAAGAATATTATAAACATTCTCAATAGCAACAAGAAGAAATATTTAAAAAAATAGCGAATACATATTTTTATTTAAAATAATGTTATTCTAAAAAGAAAAATAAATTATTTATTATATAAAAGGTGCTATAATTATTTAAAGAATAACAATAAAAACTTTTATTAGGAAGGAGAAATTGTATGTATCTAGAATTAAATAAGGTAAAAAAAACATACACTATGGGTGATATAACTATAACTGCCGCTGATAAAGTTTCTTTTAACATTGAAAAAGGAGAACTTGCTGTTGTCCTTGGACCATCTGGTGCTGGGAAAACAACAGTACTAAATATTTTAGGCGGTATGGATAAATGTGACTCAGGAACCATTATTTTTGATGGAAAAGATATTTCTAAATATTCTAATCATGAATTAACTAAATATCGAAGAAATGATATTGGTTTTGTTTTCCAATTTTATAATCTAGTTCAAAATTTAACTACCCTTGAAAATATCGAACTTACTAACCAAATTTGTAAGGATTCGTTATCAGCCAAGGATGTTCTTATTAGTGTTGGTTTAAAAGATAGAATGGATAATTTCCCTTCACAGTTATCTGGGGGGGAACAGCAAAGAGTTGCAATAGCTAGAGCATTAGCTAAAAAACCAAAATTATTATTGTGTGATGAACCAACGGGAGCATTAGATTCAAAAACTGGACACAAAGTATTAGAAGTATTGCAAAAAACTTGTAAAGAATATGGTATGACCGTAGTGATTATTACCCATAATTCTGCTATTGCTGGAATTGCTGATAGAATAATAAAGATGAAGAATGGAACTGTAGAAGAAATTATAGTTAACGAAAAGCCTTTGGAAATCAAGGAGATTAACTGGTAATGAAATTATTATTGAAAAATATTTTTAAAAAAATTAAAAAGTCTATCGGTAGGTTCCTTTCTATTATGTTTATTATTGCTTTAGGAATAAGCGTTTTCATGGGCCTTCGAGAATCAACTGCGGGAATGTTATATACAGCTGACAATTATTATGATGAATATAATCTAATGGATTTTAAAATTGTTAGTACTCACGGATTTACAACCAACGATGTTGATTCCGTAAGTGTTTTAAGTAATGTAGAAAAGGTTGTCCCATCTTATTCACTAGATGTGATTTTTAAAGGTGAATCAATAAGAATTCATGCTATCGAAGATGAAATAAATAATGTTGTTTTAATGAAAGGCAGAATGCCTAAAAATAATAGTGAATGTGTAGCGGATATGTACAAATATAAATTAAATAATACAATCACATTTGATAATGATAATTTAAATAATATCCTATCTGTTTCTAGTTGTAAAGTTGTAGGACTTATAAAGTCACCTCTATATGTTAGGGATGAAAAAGGCATTTCTAATGTAGGAAACGGAAAATTAATTTCCTTTGCTTTTATAAATAAAGAAGCATTTACTTCTGAATATTATACTGATATATATATTTTATCAAAGGATTCTAAAGGAAAAAAATCTTATTACGTTGAGTATGAAAAATCGATTTTCCCTTTAAAAAAAGAATTAGAGGAATTGAAACCTATAAGGGAAACTATTCGTTATGAAGAAATTTTAAAAGAAGCAAATAATGAAATTTTAAAAGTTAAAAATGATTTAGATGATAAAATAAATGATTCATTAGGCGAATTACGAAAAGCGAAAATAGATTTAGATAATGGTAAAAAGCAATTAGAAACAAAAAAGAACAAAATTTTGAAGGACTTTGATACAAATAGAAATGAATTAAATAAAAATAAAGTTATTATTTTGAATAACCTTAATTATTTAGGAATATCTGAAACAGAATTAAATAATTATACCTTAAATTTATCTAATACAATAAATAATTTAAAAGCACAACTATCTTCTTTAGATTCAAGTAGTGAAGAATATAGTTATATTACTAATCAAATAAATGAATTAAATAAAAAACATGATGATTTAACATTAGTTAAAGCCAACTTATTAGAAATAAATAAAGGGCTACTAAACTTAGAAGAAAACTATACTCTTTTCCAAAAGGGAATTTCTAAAGAGGAAGAAAAATTACAAGGTGGATATTATTCTTATGAAAATGGAATGAGTGAAATAGAAAATGCTAAGCAAAAGGCGAATAAAAGAATTAATGAAGCAAAAGAAGAATTAAACAAAATAGAAAAACCGATTTGGTATTTGTTAGATCGCACTGATAACAGTGGATATATAAGTTACAAAGAAGATATTTTGAAAGTAGATGCTATAGCTAAAATTTTACCTATATTTTTTATAATGGTCGTTATATTAATGATATTAAATACATTAACAAGATTAATTGAAGAAGAAAGAACTGAAATGGGAATATTGTTATCAAATGGGTTTAGTATAACTAGTATTTTGTTTGGTTATATGATATATGTTTTAACGTCTGGTTTGATTGGTATAGGAATAGGACTAACAGTTGGTTATGGTATAATTACTCGAATAATATATGGTGTCTTTTTAGGCAGGTATTATATTCCTAATTTAATAACAGTTGTAAGTCCACTTCCATTTGTACTTGTTATTTCAGTAACTTTAATTATTATGATTATTGTAACAATTGTAGCTTGTATGAAAGAATTAAAAGAAACCCCAGCTTCTCTCCTTAGACCAAAACCACCGAAAGTAGGGAAAAAAGTATTTTTTGAAAGATTCAAATGTTTATGGCAAAAGTTAAGTTTTATGGGAAAAACTACTATAAGAAATTTATTTAGATATAAAAAAAGAATTGTAATGACTGTTCTAGGAGTTGCTGGTTGTACTGCTTTGTTAGTATCAGGCATGGGAATAAATGATAGTTTTAATAAAATATCAGAATTGCAATATAGGGATATTATTAAGTATGATACTATGTATGTTCTGAAAAAGGATACTAAACAAATGCCACTGCTATTAAATGAATTTTTTAATGAGAATGGAATTGTAAACCCTCTTCTAATTAATCAAAAGTCTTATACTTTCACTTTTGATAATAAAACAGAAGATGTCTACATAATAACACCATCTGATACAATTAATTTCAATAATTATGTAGACTTGACTAGTACAATTTCAAATAAAAGGATTAGCATTCCTAACGACGGAGCTATAATAACAAAACAACTGGCAGATCATTTAAAAGTAAAAATTGGTGATAGCATTAGCATTAGAGATAGCAACAATGAGTTAATTGTTTTACACATCTCCGATATTACTTATAATTACGTTGCTCACTATATTTATATTAGTAAAGATTATTATGAGGAAATATTTTCAAAAGATTTAAGTTACAATAGTATAATTGCTAATGGTAAAATAGATAATAATATAACATTAAGTGATTATGATATATTAATGGTTAATTATACTGAAGACATCATAAATACATTTGATAGTTTTGTATCAGGATTAAATAATATTATTATAATGATTGTTGCCTTTGCTTCCTTTTTAGCATTTATAGTGCTTTATAATCTTACAATAATAAATGTTAGTGAAAGAAAAAGAGAGATTGCAACATTCAAAGTTTTAGGTTTTTATGATAAGGAAATATCAACTTTCGTATATCGAGAAACTTTAATTTTAACCATAATAGGAATAATTATTGGTTTATTTTTAGGGAAGTATTTGCATCATTTTATCATAGCAACTGCTGAAACTGATAATATTGTGTTTTTAAGACAAATAAATATATTAAGTTATATTATATCTTCTATAATAACAATCATATTTTCTGTTATAGTTCAATTAATTATTAATGGTACATTAAAAAGAATAGATATGATAGATTCTTTGAAATCAATTGAATAATTTCATCGCAAAAGTATGCTTCTAAGGTGGAGCTTCTGATTGATAAAAGAAGTGTATTATAAGTGTAGGTATAAAATAACTAGACTTTCATTATTAAACTGGTATTGTATGTCTAACTACAAGTTAGTAGGCAGAAAAAACAGATGAATAAAGCCCCATTTAAAGATAGATGCGAGAACTATATGTTCTTGTTAAAAAGAATCCCTAAGGTTTAATAACATGGATGACTGGATTACTATATTTGTTGACTTTTATAATAATTATAGCCTATAATAACGTAATAAAAAAGGAGATGTATTTATGGCGAGATATACTAATCTAGTAATAAATTATGATGCGATTTGGGGAATGACAATTGTAAATATTTCAAATAAAGGTGTTTATATTAATCCAAACTTAAATAAATCAGCAGTTAATAAAAAGGTTCTTAATAATTCAAAGCATATCCATTTTAGTAGACCAAAAAAATTTAAAAATTTATAATTATCTAATAGATTAATAGACTTAAAAATTAATTTTGTAATGGGACTTGTTCTTATATAGAAAGAATTATATTATTTAAAATTAAGTTTTCATTTCTTTTAAATATTTTTCAAATATTGGTAATCCATATTCCTTATTATAATAATTAGGAAATTCATTTAAATGGGCTAAAGCTATTTTCATTGTTAATAGTAAATCGTTATTTGTAACATTTGTCTTAGGATTAATTGCACCATGCTCTAATTCTACATTAACACCAGTTATTAGATTTTCTAAAGTGAATTTATCAAAATTAATTCCTAATATTTCAGCAGCATTTAAGATATCTTGTTTACTATACATATCTTACCTCCAATTTATATATATGTTTGTTATTATCATATTATAATATAAATTGAAAAAGTAAGTGTCCACTAGGACATAAAAAAAGACACATATGTGTCATTTAAATTATAACAAAGAAATTATAAAAGAAGAAAAGAAAAGCCCGGAAGTAGTTATGATTTATAATAAAAAATATAATAATAAAAATAAAGAAAAACGAATATCAAAAATGATACCCCCAGAAAAAAGTATTGAATTCCGCCAAAAGAAGCAAATAATAGAAATGTATATTGTCACTGGGAAGGAGATTTAATAATAGAGAAACGCAAAAAAGGAGCAGTATTGCTTATATTAACAGAGCGAATGAAGAGAAGAAATAATAGTTAAAATACCAAGTAAACAAGCAGAAAGTGTAGCAAAAGCATTTAATAGAATTGAAAGAAAATTAGGTGCTAGATTTTATAAAAAAATTAAACCAATAACATTTGATAAAGGAGTAGAATTTCAAAATTATAAATTAATAGAAAAATCATGTTTAAGAAAAAGTAAAAGATTTGAAATGTAATATGTTCTCCCATATTGTAGTGGTGAAGTGGAAGTAACGAAAATAATAATAGAATGATAAGAAGATGGATTCCCAAAGGAATAATAATAGAAGATATTTCTGAGGATTTTATAAACAAAGTAGAAGATTGGTTAAATAATTATTTGAGACCTATATTTGAATATAAAAGCTCAAATATGATATTATTAGAAATATAAATATTATTTATATAATATTATGGTACCGGACACTTAATGTTTCAATTTAGATCCGTTTTTTATATGAAAAAATTTGTAAAATAGTCATTTTAATGTTAAAATAGGCAATTAAATAGGAGTGATATTATGAAAAGAACAGTAAAACTAGGTGAACATGAAGGTGTTTCTATTCAGTTAAAGGACTTTGAATATGTAATTAAATATGGACTTCCTCGAGAAAAAAAGCTAGCCCTATATTGTCTGGGTTTATATAATATTGAAGAAATTAATTATAAAAATAGAGAAGATTGGTTAACTTTTTATCACTATGGTTTACCCAAATATTTTTCATACATTGATTGGCTAATAGATGAAAAAGAACTAAAAGGATTATCATCTGAAGAACTAGCAAAGATGTATAATTCTAAGGTAGAACAATTTATAGGTTTATGGAGATATAAATATGGTTACGAATATAAAAATATTTTAACTAGAATTAAAAATTTGTTACAAAATGATTCAAATATTGGAGATAAAATTATGAGTTTATTAAATCATAATTTGACGCATAAACAAGCTCACATATTATTAACTATTAGCCAATATTATATTAAAAAATTAGATGAAGAACAAGAACAATTAGATTTGAAAGAAAAATCTGAGATGTTGGAAATATATAAATTAGTTAAAAAGAGATAAAAAAAATTATAGTGATTTAATTAAACTATAATTTTTATTTTTAGAAAATTCGCTCGTTTTTTGAATCGTATTTATTAAAGGATTCTCACTTAATAATTTTAAATAATCTAATTGCTTCATTAAGCTATTATTATTTTGGGCAAATATATTTGATAATTTAGATTTAATATTTATATAAATAGGTAAATAGGCTGGGTTACAGGTAATTTTTAATTTAAAAGCTAAATCAAAATTAGAAATTAATTTAACAGCTTCTTCAGTTGTCATATATTTTTTTAAAATTTTTATCAAGCTTATAAAATCATTAGTAAAATATGAATTTTCTAATTCTTTGGAATCAAATAATAACTCAAAAAATCTCATTATATTTACTTCTTCATTATAACCAGTTGATTTAGGATTTAAATATCTTCGATTTAATAATTCAGTATATCCTTCATTTAATGCTCTTCCTAGAACTAAATTAGTAGAGAAATCAAGAAATCCACTTTTGATAATATTATTATCTTTATCATAATAAGAACTAGCCATGTGAATAAATTCATGAGATAAAGCTGATTCGACTAAGTAATCAATTTTATTTTCACTTGTCAAATAAGATCCAGCTAATCCTCTTAATATAAGCAACAGATTTTTATTTATTTGGACATTATTAATATTTCGATATAAATTTTCTAAAGCTTTATTATCACATTTTGATTCTAAATTTTTAGTATATTTTTTAAGAATATCTGGGATAGTTAATTCATCTGGCAATTCTTTTCGGATAATATCATTTTTATTTAAGGAAAAACTTTCCTTAAATTTTTTTTCAATATTTTTTTGATATATATAATTAGTTATGCCATTAACAATTAAAAAGGGGGCTATGTAATTGATTATAATGTTATTATCCATAATAATCACTCCTTAGGGCACCTATTATATACAATAATTGTTAAAAGTCAATATATTTTGATTTTTAATCTTGTTTAATTAAATTCAAGAAAACTTTTTCTAAATTGTAGTTGTAATATTCATCTTTAATTATTTTTAAATCTTGAGTATAACTTTCTAAGGTTTCAATATTAATAACGCAAGCCTTATATTTTAATTCATTCATCTTTTCATCATATTTACCATAACTTAATCTTCCTGTAATTTCGCTAAATTTATAACCACTTAATAGTTCAGCTATAAAGTCGGTAGTCGTTCCATCATTTCCTTCTCCAACTTCTTCATAATCAGCACCTAAAACTTGATATCCAGTTATATTATTTACGATTTGGGCACATTTATTAGATAAATTATTTAATTCAGCCGATAAATTTGGTTTAGAACTATATATTACTCTTCCCGATGAATGTAAAGTTATGTATGCATAAATATTTTTATAATATTTATTATGCCAGTATATTAAGGCTTTAGTTTCTGATTCACTTCCTAAAAATTCTCCAGCATAATACGCCATCTTATTTACTGAAGGTTTTAATACGACAGTATTAAGTAAATCATATCTTTTAAAATGTAAGCCAGAATTTTGAGATGGCATATTGCGATTTAAATCAACTCCATTTAAATTGCCTTTATAATAATCAAAATCGATTAAATTACGATTTTTATAGATAAATAAATTTTTGTTTTTAATAGAATTAATGCCATTTATATAAGTATTATATCCATCAGGATTAACTACTGGTAATACCACTATTTTATAATTATTTAATAAATTAATAATATCTTGATTATCTGCTTCATAGTCATTTACTAAATCAATCATAAATTTAGTTATGAATAGGGGATTTGCTATTTCAGAAGCATGTGTTCCAGATTCAAACATTATAGTTTTATTTCCTTTTCCTATCTCTAAAGAATATAAAAATCTTTTATCTACTGTAGTTCCAATAATATTTAAATTAACAATATCAGAACTATTTAGTTTATTATATATTTTTTCTAATTCACTATAATTTAAATGATTACCAAAATTATAAACTATTGGATTATATTTATAGTTGTTTTTAACTATCGTAGCTTCATAATTTATAGTATTTATATAATCTTTTTTACTTATACCTTTAGCAAAATATACAACATCATCTTGATTACTTTCGGCTGTATTTATGATATTTATATCCTTATTAATTTTTTCTTCTTTCTTAAAGTTGTTGTTTATGATATAAAATGCTCCAATTATTAAAATAATAATAAAGAGATAATTTAAAAATTTTTTCATGTATTTCACCTAAATTTATAATATCAAACTATTATATGATGTTCTAGTGAGATTAAATAATTTTACATTATTTAGTATCAATAAATATTTTTATCTCATAATAATAATGGTGATAATATGGATTCAATATGGATGAAAGATTACTATGATAAAAACTTACCGAGTATAAATAAAAGTTTTAATACTCCAATACTTATAATCGGGGGAGGGATTGCTGGTTTAATGTGTGCATATAATTTTATGAAAAATAAGATTGATTTCATATTAATAGATAGTAAAAAATTAGCTTCAGGAGTAAGTGCAAATACAACTGCTCAAATTACATATGCTCATACTAATTTATATGATGATATTATTAAAAAATACGGTAAAGAAAAAGCTAAAAGATATTTAGAATCACAATTAGAAGGTTTTAATATCATGAAGAATATTATAAAAAAAGAAAATATTAACTGTGATTATAAAGAAGAAAGTACTATAATTGGAGCATACTCACAAAAAAATATTAAAATATTGGATAAACTTCAAAATGTTTTAAATCCTTATAATTTAAGTAAAGTAACTAACAGTGATAATAATATAATATTTAATAAAAAAAATGTTGAGGTAGAAAAGCAATTTATAATAAATCCCATTAAGTATATGATGGGTATTATTGATTTTTTAATTAATAATAAATGTAAATTATATGAAAATTCCAAAGTAACTAAAATTAATAAAAATAATAATAATTATGAAGTAATAATTAATAATAAATATAAAATAAATACTAATAAAATTATAATGGCTTGTCATTATCCAATAATTAATCCTGATAATTTATATTTTACGAAAATCTTTCAAAGTAAATCTTATGCTGTAGCGTTTAAATCTAAATTAAAATTAAATGCAAATTATTTATCTTTAGATGAACCTTATTATTATTTTAGAACATATGATGACAATACTTTAATAATTGGCGGAAGTGACCATTATACAGGTATTAATAATGATATAAAAAAATGTTATGATGATTTAATATCAAAGATTTATCGAATTGATAAAGATGCTAAAATTGTTTCTAAATGGTTTACTGAAGATTGCATGCCAATTGATTCTCTTCCTTATGTGGGAACATACTCCAATAATCATAAAAATATTATCCTAATTACTGGTTTTCAAAAATGGGGATTTACTAATAGTCATATTGCAGCTAAAAATGTTACTAATATGATTCTTAATAAATCTTATGATGATTTATATAAAACGCATCGTTTTACTTTATTAAGAGATTTAAAAAGTACCTTTAGAATGATTGCTCATAGTATTGATGGGTTAGTGTTAAGTAAATTATTTATTAAAAAAGAAGACTTAGATAATATAAAAATAGGTAGTGGTAAAGTAGTAAGATCCAATAATAAAAACATTTTAGTCTATCGAGAAAATAAAGATAATTATATCTTTTTGAAAAATAAATGCACCCATTTAGGATGCTCACTAATTTGGAATGATATTGATAAAGTATGGGAGTCTAAATGTCATGGGTCAATATTTGACAAATATGGTAAAGTTATCTATGGACCTGCCATCAATGATTTAGAAGAACTATTCTAATAAAAATTTAAAAAAATATCTTTGTATGTTCAAACTATATTAAAATATAGTTTTTTTCTTTATTATATGGGAAAAAACCCATTTTGTTTAAAAATGTGATATGATATAAGTATATAAGGCCCGAAAGGAGAAACATAATGTATAAAATTAATGATGTAATAGTTTATATTAGAGATGTATGTAGAATATCTGAAGTTGATAATAAAAATAAATATTATACTCTTATGCCTATTAATGACAAATCTTTAACTATTAAAATACCTTTTAATAATGATAAAGTAAGAGGATTAATTTCAAAAAAAGAAGTTGAAGCGATTATAAAAAAAATTCCTCAAATTGAACTAATTGATTTTAATAATGATAAAATGGTAGAACATGAATATAAAAAATTATTATATTCAAATAATCATGAAAATCTGATAAAAATAATAAAAACCACTCATTTACGTAATCAAGATCGAATTGATCAAAATAAAAAAGTAAGTGAAAAAGATAGTAATTTTTTCAATTTAGCCGAAAAACTATTATATAATGAATTTGCTGTTATTTTAGGAAAAACTTATGATGAAACTAAAGATTATGTCATACGTGAAGTTAATAAAATAAATAGTCAAAAAAGTAAAGAAAAATAATCTTTACTTTTTATTTGTTACCTCTTCGAGAATTATATCTTAATTGGGCATTATTTTTATTACAATTTTGGCGTTGATAATTTTTATTACTTCTTTTATAATTGCTTTTAAATTTATTATTTCCATGTTGTTTTTTTGTTACAACAGGTGGTTCCCCTGTTAAAGTAATTTCTTTAATAGTGCTTTTTGCTGATAGAATATCAATTAAAACCGCAATTAATTTTTCGGTTTTATATTTAGATAATAATTCATCACAAATATCTTTGGTTTTAGTAATGTCAATTTTGGCTAATCTATCAATAATTATATTTTCAATATAATCTTTTTTAGCATTAATTAATTCTTCATTTGTAGGCGCATTTTTAGCAGTAATTTTAAAATTAGTTTCTTTTTCAATTCTTTTAATATGGCTTAATTCTATTTCTTTAATAAAAGAATAAGAAATACCTTTTTTAAAAGCTCTTCCTGTTCTTCCAATTCGGTGAATATAGAATTCTACTTCTTGAGGTAAATCGAAATTGTAGACATGTGAAATATCATTTATATCTAATCCTCTTGCGGCAACATCTGTTGCTACTAAAATAGCGATTTCTTTATTTTTAAATTTTCTCATTACTGCATTTCTTTGTTGTTGAGATAAATCCCCATGGATTCCTACTGATTTATAGCCACATTTATTTAAAGCCTCATTTAATTCATCAACTCTTTTTTTAGTTCGACCAAAAATTAATGCTGATGCTGGTTTTTCGATATCTAAAATATTAATTAAAGTAGAAAACTTTTGATTTTCTTTCATTATAATATAATATTGTTCGATATTAGTAGAACTATTTTCTTTGTCTTTTACACTTATAAACTCATAATCATTCATAATAGTTTTACTTAATGCTAGTATTTGTTTCGAAATAGTTGCACTAAATAATAAAATTTGTTTATCTTTAGGAATTCTTTTATTAATAGTAGTAATATCTTCTTTAAAACCTTCTTTAAGCATTTCATCTGCTTCATCTAATATAAAATACTTAATACATGATAAATTTAATTTTCGATTTCTTAAATGGTCGTTAATTCTACCTAAAGTTCCTACGACAATTGAGGGATTCTTTTTTAAATCTTTTACTTGATCTCTAATTGACATTCCTCCAACTAAAGTTGCATAAGAAATATTTAAATATTTACCCATTTTTTTTATTTCGTCTATTATTTGCATCGCTAGTTCTCTTGTCGGAGTTACTATTAAACATTCAGTTTCTTTTGAATCAAAATTAATATTATTAATTATAGGCACTATAAAAGCTGCCGTTTTACCTGTTCCAGTATCTGCTTCTCCGATAATGTTTTTTCCCTTTAAAATAAGGGGAATTGTTTTTTCTTGAATTGGCATCATTGTTTCATATCCCAAATCACTTATTGCTGATTTTATTTTTTCATTTATATTTAAATCTTTAAAATTCATATATTTTCCTCTTTTCATAAAAAAAGGGAGTCCCTTCTAAACAAAGGGTTCCCTTAATTAAAATCAATTAATAATAGCACAATTAAAGGCTTTGGTCAAACAAA
>JAQVZB010000004.1 GCA_029004695.1 Bacilli bacterium
ACTTTCTTTTTTTCTGTTAATTGAGTATAATTTTTCATAGAGCTCCTCCTTGCTGGGTGTGGGCTCTTTTATTATATCAAAAAATCCCAACCGCTGGTGCGGTTGAGATTTCAATTTAGGAAAAAGAAGAATTAAATTCTTCTTTTTTAATCTTTTATTTTTGCTTTTTTAAATATTAGTCATTTTTCTTATCTGGCTTAGGTAAAGCTTCCTTGCGAGATAGATTCAATCTACCCCTATTATCATAACCTAAAGATTTGACGATAATTTCATCACCAACTTTAACTACATCAGAAGGTTTATTAACTCGTTCATGAGCTAAATGGCTAACATGAACTAAGCCTTCGGTTCCCTCCCATAGTTTGACAAAACAACCAAAATCTTCAACTTTAACAACTACACCAGTATATAATTCTCCTGTTACTACTTCTTTAATAATATTTTCAATCATTTCAACCGTTTTATTTATAACTTCGTAATCAGTATGATATATAATTACTCTACCGTCATCTTCTAAATCTACTTTTACTGCATCTTTATGACTAACACTATTAACATTACTAGCTTCTAAAATAATTTTGGTAATCATTTCGCCACCACGACCAATAACATCTTTAATCTTATCAGGATTAATATTAATAATTTTAATTTTAGGAGCATATGGACTTAATTCTTTTCTTGGTTCAGTAATAACTTCTTCCATTACTTTTAACACTTTTAAACGGGCTTTTTTTGCTTCATGAAGTGCTTCTTTTAAAATCGATTTCGTAACACCTTTTATTTTAATATCCATTTGTAAAGCGGTAATCCCATTTTTAGTACCTGCAACTTTGAAATCCATATCTCCCATATGATCTTCAAGTCCAGCAATATCTGTTAAGATAGTATATTTCTTTCCCTTAGTAATAAGTCCCATCGCAATTCCAGCTACTGGAGCTTTAATAGGAACTCCTGCTGCCATTAAACTTAAACATCCTGCGCATATACTAGCTTGAGAAGATGAACCATTACTTTCTAAAATCTCACTAACAACCCTAATAGTATACGGAAATTCTTCTTCAGATGGAATAACTTGTAATAAAGCTTTTTCTCCTAATGCCCCATGACCTATTTCCCTTCTTCCTGGTGAACCATATCTTCCGGTTTCGCCAACGGAAAATTGAGGGAAATTATAATGAAGCATAAATCTTTTTGTATCTTCAATCCCTAGTCCATCTAATATTTGATGTTCTCCAATAGCTCCTAGAGTTGTTGTTGATAATGATTGAGTTTGACCTCTAGTAAATAAAGCAGATCCATGCGTTCTAGGCAATAAATCAATTTGCGCTGACAAATCTCTTATTTCATCTAATTTTCGACCATCAGGACGGATTTTTTTATTAATAATTAAATCTCTTACTACTGAGGCTTCAATATTATCCATCATTTTTTTAACATATTTTTCTGATATTTCATCTGCATATTTTTCAGTAAAATAATTAATACCATCAAGCTTTACTTCGTCGATTTTTTCATAACTTTCAAGTTTGTTTTTTATTTGAACAGCTGAAAGCATCTTTTTTTCAGCATAATTATATATTTCTTTTTCTAAAGCTTTATTAGTATCAGGAATTACAATTTCAACTTTTTCTTTTCCTACTACTTCAATAATTTCTTCTTGGAACAAACATAGTTCTTTAATATATTTATGTCCAAACATTAAAGCTTCTAACATATCTTCTTCGCTTACTTCTTTACTTCCGGCTTCAATCATACAAATATCATTTTTAGTTCCGGCAACAGTAACTGTAAGTTCACTTGTTTCTAATTCTTCACTAGTTGGATTTATAAGATATTTTTTACCAATTTTACCTACTACAACTCCAGCTACAGGTCCATCAAAAGGAATTTTTGATATTCCTAATGCTAAAGATGAAGCAAATAAAGCCGTCATTTCGGGAGTATTATTTGGATCAACTGAAAGAATCGTATTAATAACTTGAACTTCATTTCTAAAGTTTTCATCAAACATTGGACGAATAGGTCGATCTATTAAACGAGCTGCAAGTGTCGCATTATCACTAGCTCTTCCTTCTCTTTTTATAAATCCACCTGGAATTTTTCCTACCGAATATAATTTTTCATTATAAACAATTGTTAAAGGGAAAAAATCACCACTACTAATATTATCATTCATAACAGTAGCTGATAATACTACTGTATCGCCATATCTAACTAATGCTGCTCCATCAGCTTGTTTAGCTAATTCTCCTACTTCTACTATTATATTTCTTCCTAAAAAATTAAAACTAAATTCTTTTTTATTCAAATTCTATCCACTTCTTTCTATAAATAAAAGACACTAAAAAAATTAGTGCCTATTTTCTTAAATTTAATTTCTTTATTAGTTCTCGATAACTTACAACATCTGTTTTCTTTAAATAATCTAATAAACTTCTTCTTTTCCCTACTTTAATTAGTAAGCCTCGTTTACTATGATAATCATGTTTGTGTATTTTTAAATGTTCAGTTAACTCATTAATCTCGTCAGTTAATATTGCAACTTGTACTTCAGTACTACCTGTATTAGTAGCATTTTTTCCATATTTTTTTACTAACTCAGCTTTTCTTTCTTTAGTTAAAGCCATAAAAAATCCTCCTTTTATAAATAATCCGTTATATCTGAGTAAAAATTCGGAAGAGTAATTTAAACCAAGATAAAACTTCTAACTCATTATATTATAAAAGTTAAGATAAATCAACAAGAAACTCCTTATTTACTGGAATTACTGTTTTTTATTTCTATATAATATAATATACTTTGAATTCCAAATGAAATAATTAATAAAGCTAATAATATCCACCATCCTACTGACTCAAAGATATCTTCAGGAATTATTAAGGTGTACCCTGTATAAAACAAAAACAATATACTTTGTAAAATTCGGAAAGCTTTTGCATCAGCTTTATTTTTTGAAACTATAATTCTTTCATCAGTTTCATTTATGATAGTTTTTTTCATCTTGCGAGGATTTTTTATTATCCTTATTAATTTTATATAATAAAGTAAGGATAAACTCAAAGGAATAAATGATAAACCGATTACTGCTTTATTGTTTTTTATTATATTAACGTCCAAGATATTAAAAATAATTCCAGTTAGTAACATTATTAAACCAATAGTAAGTGTTGATATTAAAATTTGTTTTGTCTCTTTAATAATTTTTTGAGAATTCATAAATTATACCTCCTTCCAAAATAAATCATTTAAAGTTTTATTAAGTGCTTTACATATTTCTATGCATAAATTCAAACTTGGATTGTAATTACCTGACTCAATTAAATTTATTGTCTGTCTTGTAACTCCAACCATATCTGCTAATTGATCTTGAGATAAATCTAATTCTATCCTAGCAATCTTCATTTTTATATTTTTCAAGTAGGACTCATCTCCTATCTATTTCATTATAATAAGTATATTACAAAATGTCAATTATATATTACATTATGCAATGAAATAAAAAAGTGAACCATCACTTTATTATTTTAACCATTAGCAATAAGTAATCGTAATTGAGAAAGATCAATACTTGTTACTGATCCATTTTTGTTTATATCAAGTGCTTTAAGATATGCATTCTCTTTTATATATCCATTTACTCCTGCTAAATGGAATCTCATTTGCGATAAATCAATCGATTTTATAAGTCCATCACCATTAGCATCTCCTGATACAACAATATCATATGTTTCCATACTATTAAGATTATATAAAATATCTAATTTCATTCCCGTACCGATATATCCACTTGTTACTTCGTTACTATCTTTATCAATTACTTTAATAGTAACTCCAGTAAGTTGAAAATTATTTATAAAAGTTTCTAAAAGGGTTCCTTTAGTAACATTAGTAAGATAGTTATCAACAACAATATAATCAGTAATATATTCATAATCAATAACATTAATATTTATTGTTTTAGTTATATTGGTTCCATCGGTTGAAGAAACTGTAATTATTGTTTCACCTAAATCAATGGCAGTAATATTTCCATTAGCATCTACTGTTGCAATATTAATATTACTACTAGTCCAATTTAAAATCTTATTTGAAGCATTGGTTGGTAAAATAGTGAAATCTAGATTATATATATTACCTTTTTTTATATCAATTACATTTTCTGAAATAGATATATCAGAAATATCAATAAACTCATCTAAAGTAAAAGTTATATTCTTTATAATAGATCCATGAGTTACTTCGATATTATAATCTCCAGCAGTAATTGGTCCGGTAAATTCTAATATTATGTTGGAAACATTATTTTCAATCTCGGTTTTAGTAACTATAAATTGATTAGTAACATCGGCATTTTCATTACTAGTTATTTTTACCTCAAATAAATTACTATCAGTAATATTAGTACTATTTATTGGTAAAGTCATTTTACCACCATTTTTACCATAAATAATACTAGGTTCTTTAATAATATCACCTAAAGTAAAATCGTATGTTATTGTTTGGGTAAAGGCCTTTATAGAGCCAGCAGCTTTTTCATTACCATCATATAAATCATACCAGTTAGTCTTATCATAGGAAGTAAAACTTTGATTAGCTTCATAGCCATCATAATTATAAGCCTCTACACTTGCAAAAGATGTTTGAAGAGGTATGGGATATAAATATTCAGGGACTTGATAACTAACCATTATCGAAAAATTAGAATTTTTTAATAAAATAGGTTCATCTAATTTAATAGTATGATAACCAGCATAGCCAAGATTACCACTTTTAATTAATTTCATATTCGATGATGTTAAATTAGAATCGATATTATTAACATATAATTTATAATTTGTTACATCTAAAGCACCAATAGTAATCTCTGATAATAATTCCAATTCATTAGTTTTCTTAGTATATTTATTGGCAACATAGATTGGATCATAAGTTCCATAACCAAATCCACCAGACCATCCTAAAGGATCATAAAAATAAGAATTGTCATAATTTTTAGTAATTGATACTTCCGTTATACCATATACTTGTTCATATATTCGAAAATCATCATAAGAAATATATTCATATCCAGAATTTCCCCAACCAGTTCCCCAAGAATTTTTAATAATCCACGCACCATTATTTGGAGGTTGATAATTAGTTTTAAAATTTGTTGATGAATAATTATCATCCCATCCAACAATTATTACCGCATGATTTAATGATGTAGAATCGCTTAAATAATAATATGCACCAGTTAAAGCATTATAATAATTATCATCATGGAAATAAGCTACTCCTAATGCTCCGTATGTGATAAGATGCTGTTTCATATTATTAATCATTTCAGTATCTTTACTTGTATATGAAGGAAAGAATTTAATATTATCTATATAAGCAGAAGTATTCTTATTTTGAATTTCACTGATATCAATTGGATCCATATTATTTATAAATGGCATATCAATTTCATTAATTGGACCTCTTCTACTACTCAATAAAGCTGAGGTTTTAAAATAATTAGCTCCTATTACAGCAGTTTCATTAAATCCTAAAGGATTTATTTCATCGTTTAAAAAATATCTTACCGTAGCATATCGATTATATCTTTCTGAAAAATCATATTCCAATTGATATTTTTTTAAAATTGTTGATTCAACCATCCCATTAATTTGAAACCAAGAACACCAATTAGTATTCATTTGATTTTTAACTGATGTTATATTATTGGCTCCATCATCATTTCTTAAATCAAATGTTGAATCTAAAATAGATGCCGAAACATTATCAATATTAAATTTAAATCTTGAAACTTTCGAAGAATTATTATTAATAACATAAGGTATAGGACTTATACCTTCTTTTCTTTCTTTAGATGATAATTTTAGCCATTCTTCAAATTCAGGATTAATATTTCCAGAAATCGGTTCTATTGCTCCTTTTGAGCTATAACTTTTTACATTAGTTTTATTTATAAAGGAATTATTAATTATTTTCTCATTTAAAAAAGGAAAAGATAATATTAATATTAATATTCCTAAAAAAATTATATTTTTATTATATAATCTTTCTCTTTTCATATTATTTCCTTAACCTTTTTTTTCTTTTTATTAATATAAATGAATCCCCCAATAGTAACAACAATTAATGCTGATAATGCAACATAAACTATGGCCTCTTTATTTTGAGAATCATCTACCTTAATATCTTGAATGATATTATCAGTTAAAAAATATTCTGAACAATGATCTATATCAAATGTAATAGTTCCATTAATAATACTAATATTATTTTTAATCAATTTAATACTTTTATTATCTTTATCATAATAATATAAATTAACTATCTTACCATCTTGATAAATATTAGCTAAATTTATCGTAACCGTACTTTTTCCTGGTAATACTCCCTCATGTTTAAAAGTTAAATTGGTAATTGTACTTAATTTAGTTAATTTTAAGATTTCTTCTTTATATGTATTATTGTTTATTTCAATATCTAATTTAGGTGAAATATTAGTATTTTTTAAATTTTCTAATTTAAAATCCCAACGATACAATTCTATATTTTCATTATTATTAATAATAAAACGTAAATCTTGATATCCTTTTTCAGCATTTTTAAACTTATTATTAGAAATAACTAAACTTTTAGAATCATTTAATAACTTTTCTTCAATTAAATTATTTTTTCTAATAATAGTAATAGCATATTTTTTTACATTTGCATTTTCTGCTGTTACTGTTATTTCAAAATTGTTTACCCCAAAATCAAGGACTTCATTTCCATTTAAAGCAATAATACTTTTCTCATCCTCTTTTTCAGCAATAATAACAGCTTTATCATAAGTACTTTCTAAATAAATCGTATATTTATAAACATTTTTATCAAAAATAAAATCTTGATCATTTATCTTAAGACTTTTTAAAAATGCATTATCTGATAACCCTGGAATTTGATTATTTTCATCTTTTTTAATTATTACGATAGTATATATTTTTTCACTACCTTTTTCACTAATAACTTTAATTTGAAAGGTATTTGACCCAACATTTAAGATTTTATTTCCAGTCCCAGTCACTGTTGCTTTCGCATCTTCTGCACTAGCAGTTATATTAACACTAGAAACACTATTTTCTACTATAGCATTATAATTTAAGGTGTTTTTATTAAATTCAAGTGAAATTCCAGTTATCATTAAAGAACCCAAATAATTATTATTACTTCTACCGTCAGTTCTAGTAACATTTATGGTGTAAGTATTATTTGCTCCAGATTCAGAAGTAACAATAATATTAATTGCTTTTGTTTCGCCATAATTTAATGATACAGTTTTATTACTATAGGAAATTTCACTTTTACTATCTTGAGCAGTGGCATTAACTACTGAAAAGGTAGATATTTCTGAAGGTATCGTAATACTATAAGAATTTATACTGGGATTAAAATTAATTGATCCTGTACTTACTGAAATTGCTGATAATTTATTATTCGTACTTCTAGTATCAGGTCTTACAATATTGATATTATAAACTTTTTTTGTTATACCATCTTCAGCAGTAACTGTTACTTTAAATGAATTATCGCCATAATTTAAAGACTTAGTTCCATGACCAGATATTGTTGCCCCTGTTGTAGCTCCAGCATTAATAACTGTGCTTGTAGCATTAATAGTAGCTGTATAATTAAGAGTACTTGAATTAAATGTTGGCGATAATGTTCCATTAGATAAAGACAAACTAGTTAAATTAGCATTAGTAGAAGGTGGATTTTTAACATTAATAGTTAATGAATTTGAATTTCCGGTAAATTCATCAACTCCATTAGTACAATCAGCTGCAGTTGGGGTTATAGTTACTGATCCTGCTACTAATCCTTTAAATTTTAGTGAAGCTACATTAGTATTTGATAAAAGAGGGCTGGCAGTGTCTAAAACTAAATTAGCAGCATAAGTTGCAGTCCATCCATTTAATCCCGTAACACTAACATAACCTAATTTACTATTATCACTCATATTTAAAGTACTAGTACAAGCTGTTAGACCTCCACTGACTCCATTAATATTTTGAAGTGCGACAGTCAAAATAGCTTCTTCACCTATTATAATTGAACTTTTATTTGATTGGATATTAATCGTATAATTATTAGCAGCATTAACTTTATATAATGGATATAATATTATACCTATCATTATAATCATAAATAATATTTTTTTATTTGTTTTTTTCATTCAGTTTTCCTTCTTACTTCTTTTTAATTTTGTCATAATATGTCGAATGCTATTATATAACAAGTATAAATTATATTAAGTTTAAAATCAATCTTTTTTTATAATATAAAGAAGAAGATTGCTCTTCTTCTAATCTATATAAACACTACTAGTAGTGTACAGTATATAATATGAAATAATAATTACTTCGTATAATAGTAAAGCCTAAAAATAATTTAAGGCCTATAAAAAGTTCTAGTATAATAATCATTTTTAAAAGTATATTTAATAGTCCCATATTCAGCAGTATTAAAATAATTGATATTTAATTCATTTAAAGTGGATATGGTTTCTTTACTTGGATGGTTAAAGAGATTATTTTTTCCACTTGAAATAATTGCTTCCCTTGCTTTTATTTCTTTTAAGAATATTTTATCACTACTATTTTTTGATCCATGATGAGCTAATTTAACAATATTAGCTTTAAAGTTATAATCTTTTAATAATTTTCTTTCTTCATTTTTAGAAATATCTCCTAAGAATAAAATATTATAATTATTAATTTTTAATAGTGAAACAATACTACTAGTGTTTTCATCATTATTTATATTATTATTATAAATTATAAAATTAAATTTACTATGATAATTATCTATTAAATTAAGATTTAGTTTTAATAGATCTTTTTCATATTTATTATATTCATTTTTATTTAACATTATCTTTTTTACTTTTATTTTGTTTATAATATTAGAGGCATCCTTAATATGATCCATATCACCATGGGTTATTAATAATAAATCTATTTTAGACATACCTAAACTTTTAATAAAGGTGATAGTATTATTACTAATATTATAATTTTCTACTCCCCCAGTATCAATTAAAATAGTTTCATTTTTATTATATATTAAAGTACTATCTCCTTGTTTAACATCTAAAAAATAAACATAAGTTTTATCATCTAAAATAGGTTTTATTTTAAATGATAATATTAACAATAAAGCCAAAGTAAGATATAACTTATTTCGAGAATAAATAAAAATGATTAATAAAAGATAATATATTAAATACCAAATATTATTTACTTTAGGAATTATAATATTAAAAAGCGTAATATTACCTAATAAAGTATTTAAGGATTCCATAAATTTTATTATTAAAAAATAAAACGGCTCTAAGAATTCAAACAAAATGGTTAAAATTGATGCAGGAAAAACTATTAAAGTAATTAAAGGAACAAATAATAAATTATTTAGTGGTGATAATAAATTAATTTCATAATTATTTATTAAAGTAACTGGCAGACAAAATAAAGTTGCTACAGTACTAATAGATAATAAATTTTTAAAATAAGATGAATATTTATTATAACTAATAATTAATCCATAAGAAGCAATGCTAGAATACTGAAAACCAATATCAAAGATAATCTTAGGATCATAAATTATAAGTAAAGAAATTGTTAAAAATAAAATATTTTTAGTTGTTATATCAAACTCATAATGTTGATTAATTGAATATAAAATAAAAAATAATAAACTTCTAATTACGCTTGCAGAGTAATCAATAGTAAAAACAATTGTACTTAAAATAATTATTGTAATTAAATATTTTAATATCTTTTTAATCTTTATTTTATTTAAAAAAATAAATAACAAAGCAGCAATTAAATTTATTTGAGTACTTCCAATTGCAAATAAATGAATAACACCATTACGCTGATAATTATAAAAAGATTCATCATTTATAGCATTAGTTTCTCCTAAAGCAAATGCTTTTAATGAATCCGAAGTTAAGCGATAAGAAGATATTTTTTTATATATTTTATCTTTTAAATGATAAAATGGACTTTTATTTGTTTGTAGTACTTTAATATCATTCACTTTCATCAAATAATAAATATGATGATTATTTAAGTATTTTTTATAATTAAAAGCATTAGGAATTGTATTATTACTAGGATAATATAATTGTCCGTTTAATAATACTTTGCTTCCTAAAGACAAATTTATATCTCCATAATAATAAGCAATTATTTTTTCTTTACCTTTTATGGTTAATATATACCGATCTTCGTTTTTTTTAATATTAATTACTGTTCCAATTATTTGATTATTATTTAAATTATATTTACTTTCATATTTAATAATATAAATTTTAAATAATGCTAATAATAAACTTAATATTAATAAAATATAATAGATATAATTAAATAATAATATAATCTTTAATCTTAGCAAATAAATTTGGACCTATTCCCTGAACCTTCATTATCTCTTCAATAGCGATAAATGGCGAATTAATTCGATAGGAGATTATTCGGTTAGCGATTACCTCGCCAATACCATTTAAAGTAGTTAATTCTTCAATATTAGCCGTATTAATATTTATTAATTCATTTTTGGTAGTTGTAATATATTTAGTAGTAGTAATTAATTTTGTTGTTGTTATTGGTATAGTAGTTGAAATTTCTATCTTTGGTTCCGAGCATTTTATTTCTGGACATTTACATACCGGGCATATTAATTTTTTTTCATTTTTACTAGGGATAAGGATGACCATTTCATCATGAACTATTTTGCTTAAATTAATTTTATTTACATTAGCATTTTTAGTTATTCCTCCAGCTAATTCAATAATATCCATAATGTTATTATTATTTACTTGATATACTCCAGGATTATTTACTTCTCCTTTGATATCACAAAACATAATATTTAATGATAGTAACATACCTATCATATAGTGATATATTCCTTTATTTTTTCAAATATTGCATCCCCTATACCACTTATATTTTTAAGTTCTTCGATATTATTGAATTTACCATATTGTTCTCGATATTTAATAATATCATTAGCTTTAGTTTCTCCTATCCCTGATAATGTTTGTAATTCAGTTATACTTGCAGTATTAATATTTATTTTATTATTTATTGATTCCTCAATACAATTATTTACCGTTATTGTTTCACAATCACAAGTTGTACTACAAGCCATCGATTTAGAGCCTTCTTTTATTTCTTTATTAGTATAAACATATACGACCATTTCACTGTTTAATTTTTTGCTTAAATTAAGATTACTTGTATTACCTGTTTTAGTTAATCCACCGGCTTTATTAACCGCATCTATTACCCGATTGCCATTTTTAAATTCATACACTCCCGGATTTTTTATCGCTCCCTTAACATCTACAAAAAAATTTTCATTTATTATTGATGTACTTGTTACTGTTTCTTCAGCAATAAAAATTTCTTCCTCGCGATCCATAAATAGATAACTTAAAAAAATAATAACTATAGTACATCCTACTAATACAATTATTAAATATGGTTTAAAATTATTTAACATATAGCCCTCCTAAAAATATATGTTATAAAATAATTTTTTTTTCCTTTAAAAAAAGCAAACAATTACTGTTTACTTTTAAGATTTAATTCTTATTAATTTTATGATTGAATTGCTCCAAAAAAACTAACCAGCTAAATTAATTTTTTTTAATTCGAAAAACTTATCTTTCGTATTTATCTTACTAAATAAATTATATAATTTTAGATAAATAAATATCAATATTTTTAATACCTATTATGTTTAAAAAATAATAAACTATTTATCACTTTTAGGTTTTAATATTGTTACCGTAAAATTACTTAAATTTATTTTTTTCAAGACTTCATTAGCACTTTTTAAATTTAAATTTCGATAATAATCATAAATATCATAAATAAATTTTCCTTCATATATCATATCATCTTGAACATCATTGTTTACTGCTTCTATTTCATCAAAACTAAGAATTAAGTTACTGATTGAACTTTTTACTTTTCGGTTTATTTCATCTTCATTTATAATTAAATTATTTAATTTTTCTTTAATTCTTTTTAAGAAGTAATCTGGATAATCAGTTGTTGATAAAAATGCTATGACAAAATAATCTTCCGTAAAGGTTAAATTAGTACTTATTGAATCGGTTATTATTTTACTTTTAAGAAGTTCTTCTTTTAATATTGATGTTGCACCAAAATTAATTCTAATAATTAAATTTAAATACATTTTAATTTCTAATTCCGAAATATTAATGTTTTTAAATTTACTTTTAGGAATTTTTAAACCCAGCGTTACTTTATATTTATCAACCGGCATTTCTTTTTCCTCATATTCTTTTTGGACTTTTATCGGTTCTTTTTTCTTTTTTATTGTGGGTTTATTATATTGAGAAAAATCAAATATTTTCATGGTTTCGCTAGTTATAGCAACAGCTTCAGTAGGATTAAAATTTCCGGTAACAACTAGAAACATATTTTCTGGATGATAAAAAGCATCATAAGCAGTTGTAATATCTTCTAAAGTTATGCTCTTAATATCTGATATAGTTCCAGCTATTAAATATTGTCTTTCATCATTAATAAAAATATTGCGATATAATCCATAGACGATTTCCGAAACCGGATCATCGCTTATCATATTGATTTCTTCAGTTATAATACCTTTTTCATTGTTTACCATTTCTTTAGTAAAATATGGCGTATAAACATATTTTAGCAAATATGATAAATTTTCTTTAAATTTGGAATTAGCAAATACTTCATATGAGGTATATTCATAAGTAGTAAAAGCATTAATATTAGATCCTAGCTTAGAATAATATTCAAAAGCATTAGTACCATCCGGCATATTAAACATTAAATGTTCTAAAAAATGAGCTACTCCTTTAGGTAAATTAATATTTTCCCCTTGATATTTAAAATTAGTGCAATTTGAACCAAATTTAATATTTAAAGTACAATAAAAATTTTTAACCTTATTATTAGGTATCATAATAATATCTAGACCATTATCTAATTTTTCTAAGTATACAAATTCACCAGTGTTTTTAATTTTAATTTTTTTCAATTAGTTTCACCGCCTACTAGAGAATATATTGTACTGATACTAATCTTTTTACCTAAATTATATATTTCTTCTTTAGTTACTTTTTTAAATTCTTTAATTCTAATTTCATAATCATCTAAATCGCTAACATTTTTAAAGAAGTAATTATCAACAATTTTTCCGATATTATCCATTGACATACCTAAGGATGAAACAATTAATTCTTTAGCTCTTTCTAATTCTTCATCAGATATATTATTATTCATATCTTTTATAGCTTGTTTAATTAAATTAATAGCTTTATCTTTAGCATTAATATCAACTGCTGTTGATATTATTATTAAACCATCATATTTTTGATACATTGAATTAACATTATAACATAAGGAATTTTCTTCTCGTAATCTTTTATATAATTTAGTTTCAAGGGATCCTCCACCTAAAATTATATTATATAAATTAGCAACGTATTTTTGTTCATAACTAGTTAAATTATTTAAATTTAAAATCATTACAATATTAGTTTGAACATATATAAATCTTTCTGACTTTATTAATGGTTTTCTTTTCGGATTACTAGTATACATCTTAATATCATGGTTTTTAATATATTTAAATTTAGCATATTTAGAGATTATTCTTTCAATATCATCCATATTTAAATCACCAATAATATAAATATCAATATAATCATGTTTTAATACTTGCTTATAATATTTATATAAAGAAACCGGAGTTATACTTTCTACCTCTTCTAAAGATCCAATATTAGTAAAACTAGATTTTGAATTATCACCTAAAGTTTTCATTGTTTCAGTTATAGCATACTTTTTAGGATTTTCTTTTAAAGATTTTATATTGGCAATATTTCTATTTTTAACAATTTCTAAATGTTCTTGATTAAATTCTTCATTAACAGCTAAAGGATTTAATAACATTTCAAAAGACAACTTTAAAGATTCTTCTAAAATTTCTTTATCAGTATATTTAGGATTGATAAAATCCATACAAACATTAGTCAAGATTGTATTGCCTACTTTACTTGTTACACTATATATACTGGCATTATATAAATCTTCTAATTTTAAAAATGTTTCTCTTACCGTCGGATACCTTTTACTAGAATCAGTTAAATAATCAAAAAGAATATTTCTTTTACTTATTTCTTCTTTAACAACATTATTTCTAAATATAATTTCCATATGACAAAGTTTAAATTTATTTGTTTTTATCGTATGTAAGTTATATGGTCCCATTTTATATTCTTTATATACCATAGTCCACCTCACTTACTAGTATATGTAAATATTTTAGTTTTATAATTTAATTATATCATAACATTTGTTATAATTAATATAGGAGATGATTAACTTGAATCCAATTCATATTGTAACAGAAAAAGATAATATTGCTGATCTAGTTTTACTACCAGGAGATCCCCTACGAGCAAAATATATTGCCGAAAATTATTTAGAAAATGCCAAGCTAATTAATGAAGTAAGAAATATGTTTGGATATACAGGTACTTATAAAGGAAAGAGAATAACTGTTATAGGTAGTGGCATGGGTATTCCTTCAGTAGCAATTTATGCTTATGAACTATATAAATTCTATAATGTTAATAAAATCATTAGAATAGGTTCAGCTGGAGCCTTCAATAAGGATGTAAAGGTAACTGATATTGTTTTAGGTAAAGATGCTTACTCAGATTCAAATTTTGTTTATGCTATAAAAAAAAGGAATGAAAAATTAATTAAAAGCTCTAATACATTAAATGAAAAAATTCTTAATAAGAGTAAAGAATTAAATATTCCAGTTTATTATGGAACAATTTATACATCAGAAGTTTTTGATGTATATCACAATATTGATCATTTAAAAGATAATATTCCTAAAAATATTAAACCTCTTGCTAGTGAAATGGAAGCTTTTGGTCTATTTCATATAGCGGATTTATTAAATAAAAAAGCAACCTGTTTAGTAACAATTAGTGATAGTAAATTTGAAGATAATAAAGATTTAACTAGTGAAGAACGTCAAAATGCTTTAAATAAAATGATAATATTAGCTCTTGAAAGTATTACATCATAAAAAAACCCTAATAGGGTTTTTTAATTACAAAACTTCTTTATAACATTTAGCAAATATTTTTTTAAATTCCTTTATTTCTTTTTCAGTTGTTAAATGAGATAAACTAATCCTTACTGAACTTGTTGCTCTTGCATTATCTTTAGTTAAAGAAAATACCGCATTAGATGGCGTATTATTATCTGAACAACATGCTGACTTAGTAGATAAATAAACTCCATTTTTATTTAGTTTTTTTAAAATATTACCAGCATCAATATTAATAATACTAAAATTCAAAATATGAGGAACTGAATTTATCGGACTATTAATAATAACATTTTTATAATCTCTAAAAAATTCTCTTAAAGATAAATTTAATTTTGTAACATAATCTAATCGTTTTTGATAATTTTTATTAGCTAAATATACAGCTTTCTCAACAGCTGCTATTTGAGCAATTACTGGAGTACCGCTTCTATAAATAGTCGTACTTTTTCCGCCATTAATAATTGGACTTAACTCGACATTATTCTTTTTAATAAGAAGTCCAAAACCATTTAAACCATAAAATTTATGAGGTGCAATTGATATTAGATCAATATTGTCAAAGTTTAATTTTATCCTTCCAACAGCTTGAGAAGCATCAATATGAAAATGACAATTAGGATATTCTTTTAACATTTCTGCTATTTTATTTACTGGCTCTATTAAACCAATTTCCCCGTCAACAGCACATATACTTATTAATATAGTATCTTCCTTAATTAATGATTTAAGACTTCTAAAATCAATCTTGCCATCTTTATTTAAAGGAACAATATCAACTTCAAAACCGTTTTCTTGCATAACATTGGCAGGTGCAACTATAGATGGATGTTCTAAAGGAGAAATAATAATATGTTTTCCTTTATTTTTATATTTTGAACATATTCCTTTAATAGCTAAATTATTTGACTCACTTGCACCACTAGTATATATTAATTCCTCGGGTAAAACATTAAAATATGTTGCAATTTTTTTGGTTAATAAATCAATTTGTTTTTTGGTTTTTTTCCCCAAATCATGTGAAGAATTAGGATTAGCGTTATATTTAAGTGAATATTTACAAAATATATCTAAAACTTTTTTATCTACGGGACTATTCGCCGCATAATCTAAATAAATCATATTCTTTCTCCAATCTTAAGTATTAATATTATGGAATTAATAATAATACCCCCATAATAATCATAATTATTCCCCCTATTAAATGGGAGTATTTTGAGTACCTAGTAGATATACCGGTTAAATTTAATGTTATCATCGCAATTACAAAAACCACTATATCATCAATCATATATATTATAATATATAATAATAAATATGCTATTCTCGTAAAACCTTCAATATTATTTAGTGCCAATATTTCAGCAAAAATCATTGGAAAACCTAGAGAGCATGCTAGTTCAATTAAGTTAACCGATGTAGCAAGAATTATCATTCCGATGATTGCTAAGAAAAAAGATTTATTTTTAATAATATTTTGAATTATCGTAAATATCTTATTTCTCTTTTTATCATTAATAATTTCACAACCAGTTTCTTTTTTAGTTTTAAAATATTTATATAAATTAAATCCGCCTAAAAATATTGCAACTATGGCTATTAATTGTTTTAATAAAACGGTTGTTAAACTTAATATGATACTTATTCCTAATAATGAAATAAAATAAACAAGCCCCGAAATAAATAAGAAAGTCATTCCTAAAATCCACATTTTTTTTCGATTGTTCATATTAAATAACATTCCAATTAAAAATAATAAAACCCACATCGAACAAGGATTAAAACCATCAATAAATCCTAAAATAATAGCGACAATTGGAATAGACACATTCTTAATATCGACATCTCCTAATATAGGAAGATGCATACTATCTTTTTCTTGATTAATTTGAACATATTCTTTTATATCATTATCTATTAAAGACTTTATACTATCAGAAAAACCAACATAATGTTTATTACCAATAACTGTAAAAGGTATCCCGGTTGAAGAATCATTAAGTTCTGCTTTTACTTCTTCAAAAATTTTTAAATTAGCTTTATTATACCAAACTTCATAAATATAAATATTTACATTTTTGCCATATTTTTCTTCAACAGTTTTTAAAAATTCTTTTTCTTTGTGACAATGAGGACATCCTTCACCAACAAAAGTATAAATATTAATTTTATTATCATCAACTTTTTCACCAGTAATATTATGAATAATATCTTCATAATCTTGATTTAAAGCATTAACATTAAATGGTAATAATAAAGTAAATGATATTAATAACAATTTAAGACTTTTCATTTATTATTCCCTTCTATAAATTTATATAGTATCTCATATGATGTTTCACCGATTATTCTTTGGATTTCTTTATTTTGCTCATCGAAAAAAATAACAACTGGAAGTTTATTACCAATATTATATTTTTTAACTTCATTATTATCAAAATCATAATCTAAATTTTCAATATCTAAATTCGGAAAATCTTTAGCTATTTTTTGCCATATTTTATTCATAACTAGACATCCCGAACACCATAAAGCATTTATTTTTACTACTGTCATATTACTTATCTTCCTTTACTTAAATTAGTATAACTAAATATGTCAATAATTGCAATATTCCTTATTTACTTTTTATTAAAATCATCTAAAAACGAAATTTTTTTACCATTTTTATGACCGCTAACAATACAATTTAAATTTACATTTTCTAATGCTTTATGAATATTATTATCAATATCTTTATTATTTGTTTTTAAATCTTTAATTAAGTTTTTTATTTCTTCTCTTTTACTATCAAATTTTAGATCTTCAGTAAAAGAACAAGCACAGTTTATAAAATCTAAATTATTATAATTAGACCAAGAAATTATATCCTCTTCTTTAACCAAATATAAAGGCCTTATTAAATCAATTCCATGATAATTATCACTATGAAGTTTAGGTAACATTGTTTTTACTTCTCCTGCATAAAAAACTGATAATAAAGTTGTTTCAATTACATCATTAAAATGATGTCCTAAAGCAATTTTATTACATCCTAATTCTTTAGCTTTATTATATAAATAGCCTCTTCTCATTCGCGCACATAAATAACAATGACTCTTTTTACTGGTTCTTTTTACAACTTCAAAAATATCAGTATTAAATATTTCGATATCTAAATTTAATATTTTAGCATTTTCTAATATTTTATTAAGATTAAATTCTTTATATCCCGGATTCATAACAACATATTTTAAATCAAACTTTATTTCACCATGTTTAGAAATTTCTTCTAAACATTTAGCTAATAAAAAGGAATCTTTGCCTCCAGAAATACATACCATAATTTTGTCATTTTTATTTACTAATTCATAATCTTCAATTGCTTTAATTACTTTAGAATAAATAGTTTTGCGATATTTAGTTAAAGTACTTCTTTCAATTAATTTATATTTTTTTAATACTCTTGCCATGTATAGTCTCCTTAAACAAAAAAATGAGAGAAACATAAAATTAATCACGTTTCTCTCAGTAGTTAAGATATTAAATTGATAATTTCTTAACTACTAAAAGTATATGTTATAAAGATTAAAAAGTCAACCTTTTTTTAAAAAATAATTATTAACTACAACCCCAAGCCGTTTTAACTGGTGCTAAAGCTGTAGTTGCTGCTGAACCTAAAGTACCAAAAGCATTACAATTAGGATTAGACCATCCACTTATGTTTCCAATATACCAAGTTGTAGCATTATATCCAGCATTACTAAACAAATTGGCCATATTAGTTACTTTTGAGGTATCCCAATTCAAGATAAATAAACCAACAAAAAAAAATGAAAGAAATATAAAATTAATTATATTTCTTTCAGTAGTTAAGATATTAAATTAATAATTTCTTAACTACTTAAAGTATATGATATAAAGATCAAAAAGTCAACCCTTTTTTTGACATTTTATTTTATTTTAATTAAAAACTTGAATTATACTAATTCAAGTCTTACTTCTAAAGCATCATCGCCTACACGTTCTTTTAATTTAATTATTCTTGTATAACCGCCTGCTCTATTAATATAGTTAGGAGCCAATTCATTAAATATTTTATTAACTACTTTTTTATCATTATGTAAGAAAGCTAATGCTTTACGACGAGAAATTAAAGAGCCTTCTTTACCATAGGTAATCATTTTATCAACAAATTTTCTTACTTCTTTAGCACGAGCATCAGTAGTAACTACATATCCATAATTTATTACATCTTTAGTAAGTCCAGCTAATATACTTCTTCTAATACGTGATTCTCTACCTAATTTTCTATATAACATATGCTTACCTCTTTCTAATCACGGAACTTAAGTCCCATATCTTCTACTTTATCAAGTACTTCTTTTAAGGATTTTTTACCTAAATTACGAATTTTAGTTACTTCGATTTCTCTTTTATCAATTAAATTTTGAACAGTATTAATTCCGGCTCTTTTTAAACAGTTATATGCTCTAACTGAAAATTCAATTTCTTCAATCGGAGTTTCTAATGTTTTAGTAATAATATCTACTTTCTTCTCAGCAATAATTCCCGTAATATCGGCGATATTATTTAAATCAGCAATAATTTCTAAATGTTCAATTAATATTCTTGCTGATAAAGCTAAAGCTTCTTCTGGAGATATAGACCCATTAGTGTATATTTCCATAATTAACTTGTCATAATTTTCATTATGTCCAACCCTGGCATCTACTCTTTCATAAGTTACTCTTTCAATTGGAGAATATAATGAATCAATTGGAATTAAACCTTGAATAGCATCTCCTAAAATTCTTTTATTCTCTTTAGAATCGACATAGCCACGACCATTTCCTACTGTCATTTCCATATCTATTTTTCCGTCCTTAACAATATTACATATAACAAGTTCAGGATTAACGATTTCAATATCAGGATCTTTTTCAATATCACCTGCTGTAACAGGACCTTCTTTTGATGATATTAACCTAATCGTTTTATTTTCTTTACTATGATTTTTAATAACAACACTTTTTAGATTAAGGACGATAGTTGTTACATCTTCTACAATTCCATCTATTTTTTGAAATTCATGCATTACGCCATCAATTTTAACACTTGTAATTGCTGAACCTGGCATTGAAGATAACATTATTCTACGAAGAGCATGTCCGATAGTTGTTCCAAAACCTCTTTCTAAAGGTTCTAATTCAAACTTTCCATAATTATTTTTTTCAATATACTCAGTAATTTTATAGTCTGGTTTTTCAAAATTCATTAAATATTTCCTCCTTAATTTCTTGGACGCTTTGGTGGTCTACAACCATTATGTGGTATTGCAGTTTCATCTGTTATTGCAGTAACTTCAAGCCCTGCTGCTTGTAATGAACGAATAGCATTTTCGCGACCATTACCAAGACCTCTAACAAATACTTCTACTTTTTTTACTCCTGATTCTATAGCACTATTGGCAGCTGATTCAGCAGCTAATCCAGCAGCAAATGGAGTCTTCTTTTTTGAGCCTTTATATCCGATTGTTCCAGAAGATGCCCAACTTATTACATTTCCATGGACATCAGTTATTGAAATAACTGTATTGTTATATGTTGAATGGATATGTGCTTGACCTTCAGGAATATTCTTTTTTACTTTTCTTTTTCTTCTATTATAAGCCATAATCTACCTCCTATTTACCTGCTTTTTTCTTATTTGCAACTACTTTACCTCTACCCTTACGAGTATGAGCATTACTACTAGTACGTTGTCCACGAACGGGAAGACCTCTTTTATGTCTTACTCCTTCATATGAGTTAATTTCCATTTTATTTTTGATACTCATTTGAACATCACGTCTTAGATTTCCTTCAGTTATATAGTTGTCAACAATTTTACGTAATGATGTTTCTTCATCAAGAGTTAAGTCACTAATTTTTTTATCGGGATTTACTTTAGCTTGTTTACATATAGTTTCAGCTAAACTTCTACCAATTCCATATATATAAGTAAGTCCAATAACAGTTCTTTTTTCTTTTGGTAATTCAATATTCTTTATACGAGCCATTTTTATTCCTCCTAACCTTGTCTTTGTTTATGTCTTGGGTTACTACAAATAACCATGATCTTACCTTTTCTTTTTATTATTCTACATTTAGCACATATTTTTTTTACTGATGGTCTAACCTTCATAACAATTTCCTCCTATATTATTTTAGTCTATATATTATTCGCCCACGTGTTAAGTCATATGGTGAAAATTCTACAGTAACTTTATCGCCTGATAAAATGCGAATCATATTCATTCGTATTTTACCAGAAACGTGAGCCGTCACTATAAAACCATTTTCTAATTCAACTTTGTATTCGTCTTTGAAAATATCGATAACTTTTCCATCGACAGTAATCGTAGTTTCTTTAGCCACTTTTTCACTCTCCTGTTAATATTTCATATCCATCTTTTGTAACAACAACTGTATGTTCAAAGTGTGCACTTGGTTTTCCATCACGCGTCACTATTGTCCAGTCATCATCTAAAAATGATATATGTCTTGATCCGGAATTAATCATCGGTTCAACAGCAAGAACCATGCCAGATTTTAAAATCATTCCGGTATTATATGTTCCGTAATTAGGTACATCAGGATCTTCATGAAGTAAGGAACCAACTCCATGACCCACTAATTCTCTTATAACTCCATAATTATGCTTTTTAGCATATTTACTGATTGAAGCTCCAATATTATATAGTTTTGCTCCATCTTTAATTTCTTCAAGTCCAAGATATAACATTTTTTTAGTATGATATATTAGTCTTTCTTTTTCCTTATCTATAGTTCCAACTGGATAAGTATTAGCTGAATCTGAATGGTAACCATCTTTTAAAACTCCGATATCAATTGATATAATATCACCATTTTTTAAAATTCTTTCTTTTGGTATCCCATGAACTACTTCTTCATTAATACTTATACATATACTTGCTGGAAAACCTTGATAATTTAAGAAACTAGGAATACCACCATTTTCTCTTATAAACTTATCAGCCTCATCATTAAGATATTTAGTAGTAACCCCTGGTTTAATTAATTTTTTAACGTATTCGTGAGTCAAATAATTAATTTTACCTGCTTCTTTGATTTTTTTGATTTCTTCTTCTGTTTTAATCATAATATAATTTTCTCTATTTTACTAAAAGCTTCATCTGGATAAAAAGAATCTTCTACAATACTTAATAATCCTTGTTTATGATAATATTCTAGCAATGGTTTTGTTTCATTAACAAATATATTATATCTTTTTTTATAAGCTTCTTCGTTATCATCTGGCCTCACTATTAATTTTATTAAACATTCATCACAAATATTATCATGTTTTGGTTTCATAACATTATTATGGATATTATATACTTTATTACATTGAGGACAAATTAATCTTCCTTTAACTCTTTTTATTGCTTCATCATATTTAATATCAATATATATAATATGGCCAATATTTAAATTAAGTTTTTTTAATATAAGTTCTAAATTTTTAGCTTGACTAATATTTCTTGGATATCCATCTAATACAAATGGGCCATTTATTTTTTTTAATTTAACTTCTAATAATTTAGTAACAATTTCATCAGAAACTAAATTACCTGTATCGATCATTTTTTTAATATCCTTTGCTAAAGGTTTATTATCACTTACTTCTTTTCTAAGTAATTTACCTGTTGAAATATAATTATAATGATATTTTTCAACGAGCATTTTACTTTGCGTACTTTTACCTGTTGCAGGTGGAGCAATAAAAATAATATTTTCCATTAACTTTTTAATCTTCCTTTTCTTCTTCCCATATAACTTCTAGAAATTATACTACTTTCTAATTGTTTATAAGTTTCAAGGGCAACCCCAACAACAATTAATAGTCCGGTTCCACCTAATGAAACTTGAGCAGGTAATTTCGTAACTCCAGAAAATATTATTGGTAAAGCTGATATTATCATTAAATATATTGTTCCTACAATTGTAAGTCTTGATATTACATATCTTAAATATTCACTTGTTTTATCACCAGGAGTTATTCCCGGAATATAACTTCGATTTTTATCTAGATTTTTGGCCATATCATCTGGATTTAATTGAAGTAAAGTATAAAAATAACCAAAGACAAAGATTAATAACATATAGATTAAAAATCCTGAGTAACTGGTGTATGTTACATACTTTTCAACAAAATCGACAACTGATTCTTTATTTGATACTTGTGCAAATAATGAGGGAATTCCAATAAGGGCTGATGCAAATATTACTGGTATTACTCCGGCAGAATTTAATTTAATCGGAATAAAAGATTTATTTCCACCATACGCGCTCGATGTACGAGTACTATATTGAATCGGAATTCTTCGATCAGCTGTTTGGATATATATAATTCCAACAACAATAAATAAATAAAGTAGCACAAATATCGCAAATAATATTAAGCCCGTCCAAGTTGTAAATGTACTTCCTAATACTAATTCTTGATAAGCAATTATAAATGAACTAGGTAAAGTATTGATAATTCCTGCCATTATGATTAATGACATCCCATTACCTATCCCTTTTTTAGTGATCGCATCTCCTAACCAAAGTAAGAAGGCTGTACCTGCTGTTAATATTAAGGTTGTTTTTATAATTTCAATAGTTCCTGCATTTGCTAAAAACGCATATGAGAATACATAACCTTGAATAAAAGCAAAACCAATCCCTAAATAACGATTTATTTTATTTATTTTTTGTTTTCCTACAGCTCCTTGTTCTTTTAACTCTTTAAAATAAGGAATTACATCCATTTGTAATAATTGAGTTATAATCGATGCTGTAATATAAGGCATTACCCCTAATGCAAAAATCGAAAATGTTTTTAAACTTCCCCCACTCATTAAGTTAAGTAATTCTAGAAATCCTAAATTTTTACTTATTTCTTTAGCACCTGGAACAACAATATTAGTTCCAACTGCAAATACTGCTAAGCATATTAAAGTAAACCAAATTCTTTTTCTTAAATCTTTATTTGTAGGGCTAAATAAACCTTTTAGGCTTGAAAACATTTAAATCACCTCTGCAGTTCCGCCAGCTTTTTCAATTTTGGTAACAGCAGCACTTGAAAAGCGATGTGCTTTGATAGTGATTTTTTTCTCTAAATTCCCATTACCAAGAACTTTAATTCCTGATAATGCTTTTTTAATTATCCCTAAATCTTTTAAAGTTTGAGGAGTTACAACATCACCATCATTAAATCGATTTAAATCATCTAAATTGACTAAGGCAAATTCCTTTTTGAAACGATTATTATTAAACCCTCGTTTAGGTAATCTTTCAAATAATTTACTTTGTCCGCCTTGGAACCAAGCAGGAATGCTAGCACCACTTCTAGATTTTTGGCCTTTTTCTCCTCGACCTGATGTTTTACCAGTACCTGATCCTGTTCCACGACCAACTCTTTTTACTTTTTTAGCTTCGGGAGTTTTATTTAATTCATGTAATTTCATCTTATAATTCCTCCTTAGTCTTGCCTCTTAATTTAGCTATATGTTCAGGTGTGCGTACTGATATTAAAGCTTCTAAAGTAGCTTTAGCAACATTAACTTGAGTATTAGAACCAAGGGATTTAGATACAATATCTTTAATTCCGGCTATTTCAACAACAGAACGAACAGCACCTCCGGCTATTACTCCATTACCTTCTTTAGCTGGTTTAATTAATACTTTAGCTTTACCAACTACTCCAGTAGCTTCATGAGGTATCGTGCGACCATCTTCTAATGAGATTTTAAATAAATTTTTATTAGCTGCTTGAATACCTTTTTTTATTGCTTCTGGTACTTCATTGGCTTTTCCAGTTCCAATACCTACTAAGCCTTTTCCATCTCCTACTACCATTGTAGCAGAAAATCTAAAAGAACGACCACCTTTAGTAACTTTAGTAACACGAGAAATAGAAATCACTTTTTCTTCTAAAAGTTTTTTCTTTGGTTCAAATTTTTTCTTAAATTCTTTTTTACCATCTTTATTAAATGGTTTCTTAAATTCTTTATTATCCATGTTTCCTCCTACTAAATTTCTAATCCATTAGCGCGAGCTGCATCAGCAAGAGCTGCAACACGGCCGTGATATAGGTAACCGCCTCTATCAAAAACAACTTTTTTGATTTTTAATTTAGCACATTTTTTAGCAATGTCTACTCCTACTAAAGCTGCACCTTCTTTGTTACCACCATTTTTAATCTTTAATTCAACACTTGAAGAGCTAGCTAAAGTAGTACCTAATACATCATCGATAATTTGAACAAATATTTCTTTATTAGACCTAAATACATTTAATCTTGGTATTTCTTTCGTACCAGAAATATTATTACGAACACGATTATGTCTTTTTTGTCTTATATCATTTCGAGATTCTTTTTTAATCATCTTATTTCCTCCTATTTAGCTGCTTTCTTACCTTCTTTGCGTCTTACAATTTCGCCTTTATAACGAATCCCTTTACCTTTATATGGTTCTGGTTTTCTAATTTTACGAATATTAGCCGCAAATTCAGTTACTTTTTGTTTATCAATTCCAGAAACTATTAGTTCTGTTGTTGATGGACTTTCTACTTTTAAATATTCAGGGGCATAAACTACTACGGGATTTGAATATCCAGCATTAACAGTAATTTTATTACCAGATACATTAAATCTATATCCTACTCCAACTGTTTCTAAGGCTTTTTCAAAACCATCTTTTACTCCTATAATCATATTATTAATAAGAGCGGTTGTTGTACCATGAATACTTTTAGCAAATTTTGTTTCATTTATTCTTTTACATGAGATTTTATTATCATTCATTTCAATTTTAATTAAATCATTAAATGTATTTTCTAATTCTCCTTTAGGTCCTTTTACGACAACATGATTATTATCTATTGTTACACTAACACCTTCGGGAATAGTTAAAATTTTATTTCCTATTCTACTCATAAGTTATTTTCCTTACCAAATATAGGCAAGTACTTCTCCTCCTAGACTATTTTCTCTAGCTTTCTTATCAGTCATTACTCCCTTTGAAGTAGATATGATAGCTATTCCTAATCCATTAAGCACTCTAGGAAGTTCATCATTTTTAACATATACACGTAAACCAGGTTTACTTATTCTTTTTAAACCTACAATTACTCTTTCTTTTTTATTATCACCATACTTTAAAGTAAGGGTTAATTTATTGCCTTTGGTACTTTTTTCTTCCACAAAATCACTAATATATCCTTCTTCTTTAAGAATTTTAGCGATTTCATTAGTTATTTTAGTTCCAATTACATCAACATTTTTGTATTTCATTTGATTTGCATTACGAATTCTCGTAAGCATATCTGCTATTGTATCAGTCATAATTACTTCCTTTCTACCAACTAGATTTTTTTACACCTGGAATTTTACCTTCATTTGCTAGTTCCCTAAAACAAATACGGCATAAACCAAATTTACGTAAAACTCCATGAGGTCTTCCACAACGATTACAACGAGTGTAAGCTCTAACTTTAAATTTAGGTTCTCTTTGATTCTTTACTACTAAACTTTTCTTTGCCATTAACAATCGCCTACTTTCTAAATGGAAGTCCAAAGCCTTTTAATAAAGCAAAAGCTTCTTCATTTGTTTTTGCTGTTGTAACAAAAACAATATCCATACCTCTTATTTTTAAAACATTATCATATTCTATTTCCGGAAAAATTAATTGTTCTTTAATTCCTAGAGTATAATTTCCAAATCCATCAAATGCATTAGGATTTATTCCCCTAAAGTCACGAACACGAGGAAGAGAAACTTTTATTAGTTTTTCTAAAAAAACATACATATTTTGTCCTCTTAAAGTAACTTTAGCTCCAATATTTTGTCCTTCTCTTAATTTAAATCCTGCAATTGATTTACGAGCCTTAGTAATAACAGCTTTTTGTCCAGTTATTGTTTCTAAATCTTTAGCAGCAGCTTCGACAAATTTTGAATCATGTGCTCCATCTCCAGCTCCAATATTTATAACAATTTTTTCTAATCTAGGAACTTCCATTTTAGAAGAATAACTAAATTCTTTCATTAAACTAGGAAGTATTTCCTTATTATATAATTCTTTTAAACTATTCATTAGTTTCACCTACTTTTTTTTCTTTTTTAGTAGATTTGGCTTTAGTTGTTTTTTTAACTTCTTTTTTAACTTCCTTTTTATCAGAACTTATTACTTTTACATTCGATACATGAATCGGATTTTCAGTTTCTAAAATACCACCGGTTTCTTTAGCTTTACCAGGTTTCATATGTCTTTTAACCATATTAATTCCTTCAACTACAACACGGTCTTTATTTTTTAAAGTTACTGTTACTTTACCTTCTTTGCCTTTATCTTTACCGGCAAGAATTTTTACTTTATCTCCAACTTTAACTTTCATAAATCCTCCTATAAAACCTCAGGTGCTAATGAAATAATCTTAGTGAAATCTTTATCACGAAGTTCACGAGCAACTGGTCCTAATACTCTTGTACCAACTGGACTT
>JAQVZB010000005.1 GCA_029004695.1 Bacilli bacterium
TAAATTTAATTGTAATTGCTCTCATAACTACATTTATCATTTGTAAATATCGATTATAAGCTGCTTCTTTAGAATTGCCTTCATTCATTAAGTATATTACTTCATTAATATAAGCACCATAAACTTTTGCAATAGCACGGTCATATTTTGAACTACTTACATTAAATGGTCTAGCAATACCGTATAATTGATCTCCCGGAGCATTGTAATTAGCATCAATACAAAACATCATTTGATTTCTATCAATAACAAAACCTGAATAACTATTAATAAGAGCTGATGAACCATCAGTGAATTTTATTGGTTGCTCTGCAATTGACGAACCATTTATTTTAACAGGTGTGATTTGACAATAACCATAAGAATCTGTATCTTTCCCAGCACATATTCCTGTGTTAGCATTCACCTCTACCATAAGAAATATTAAACTTAATAATAAAAACATTCCATATTTTAATTGTTTCATAGGGCACTCCTTTTTCTAACAATTATATATCCTACAACAGTACCGCTTAACACGATAGTACCAATTATAAAATAAATATAATTATCAATTATAAAATCTGATATACCCTCTTTATTATCCTTATCTTTTTTAGCTTTTTCAGTTGTTTTTTGCATAGCTTGAACTTTTTCATATAGTTGACTTTCAGTAAGATTTAATTCCTCTGTTATATATTTTTGACAAAAATCAAAATCTTCTAAACCTTTACATATTCCGTATTGAGAATACATATTAATTTTTGGTTTTGTAAAACTAAAAGTCTTTAATGGTTCTCCTCGGCATCCTTCTAAATTTGAATATATGTTGTAGGTATAGTTTATGATATCAGTAGTATTATCAGTTTTAAATGTATATACTCCTTTGGTAGATTCATCATAATATATATTTACCTCTTCATTATCAAAATCATTAGTTTGAGTAATATATACATCATCTAAAATATTATAAATACTAATATCAAATTTAATATTTATTTGTTCTTCCATTGATTTTTCTCCTGTATCAGGATTAGTGAACTCATATTTTTCTTTTGTTTCATCAATTTTATAATTGGCGATAATTTTTCCTGCTATATCATTTAGGTTTGCTTTTTCTTCATATGTACATGTAGTGCTTACTGCAAGTACTTTTATATTGATTATAAATAAAGTAACTATAATAATAAATACCATTTTATATATCCTATTCATACCTTTACACTCCTTCATTATTATGTATAGTATATCATAAACTTTTTTTTTTTAAAACAATATTATTAAAAATTATGATAGAATTATTTATAAGGTGATAATAATGAAAAAGAAAGCTAAAAAAGGAAGATTCAGAAAATTAATTTATTTCTTAATAATTTTTATATTTATAGCTTTTTTATACAGTACTTCGATAAAAACTTTGAATGTCAAAGAATATGGCATTATAAATAATAAAATTAATATTAATCATCAAGGTTTAAAGATAGTTCATTTTTCGGATTTACATTATGGAACGACGATTAAAATTAAAGAATTACCAAAGATAGTTAAGGAAATTAATTTATTAAATCCCGATATAGTTATATTTACTGGTGATTTAATTGATAAACATTATCAAATGAAAGATCAAGACATCGATAATTTTTTAAAAGAATTTAACCAAATAAAAGCTAATATTGCTTATTATTTAATTAAAGGTAATCATGATTATAGTGAAAATTTTGATAAATTAATTGATAAAACTTCATTTAAAGTCTTAAAGAATGAATTAACATCTTTTTATTATCAAGATAATACTCCGATAAACATTATTGGACTAGAAAGTAAATTAGAAAAAAAAGTTGACCTTGAAAAAGCTTTTACTAATTATAATAAAGACTATTATACTATTTTAATTACTCATGAGCCTGATGCAATACTAGATATAAAACAAAATATTGATTTAGTATTAGCAGGACATTCTCATAATGGTCAAATTAGAATCCCTTTTATTGGCGCAATATATACCCCAGAGGGAGCTAAAAATTACTATGATGAAATATATAAATTAGATAATAGGGAAATATATATTTCCAGTGGTCTTGGTACAAGTAAATATCCGATTAGATTATTTAACTGTCCTTCATTTAATTTTTATCGTTTATATAATAACTAACACAAATAAGCTCTTTTCATATAATAAAATGAAAGGAGCTTTTATTATGTATTATGCAAATCTTCCAAATAATAATGGAGATAGATTTTTTCTAGTACCTTTTCTTTTAGGTGGTTTAGGAGGAGCTGCTATTGCTTCAGCTGCAAGACCAAGGCCTGTTTATGTCACCCCTCCAGTATATTATCCTCCCTATAATCCTTATGGTTATAATTACTATGGAGGTTATAATTATAACCCTTATTATTATCGTTAATAAAGTATCATTTGATGCTTTTTACATTAATAACTAAGCCTATCAGAATCATATAAGAAATTAAATTACTTCCCCCATAACTAATAAAGGGTAAGGTTATTCCTACTATAGGTAATAATCCAACATTCATTAAGACATTAATAGAAAACTGAATCATTAATATTAAAATAATTGGTAAGATTAAATTTTTATTTAGGGAATATTTATTAATGATTAAATAGATAAAATAAAAATAGATAATTAAAAAGATAATTCCTCCAATTAAGCCAATATTATTAATAAGTAAAGTAAAAGCAAAATCAGTTGGAGCCTCAGGAAAATACTCAGGGATATATCTAATTCCTCTTCCCAATAAACCTGAGGAACCAATAGATATTAAAGCTTTATTTATTTGATAACCTTCGCCATTAATAAAATCAGTTATCCGATCCATTCGATAAAAAAATGAAGTTCCAAAAATATTAATAAAAGTATCTTGAAAATAATAATATAATATTAAAAAAGAGCTAATTATTAAAACAATTAAAATACTACTTAATATATACCACCATTTATTTAAATTTCTTGATATTAAAAATGATATATAAATAATTATATAAATTAATATAGCTCCCGTATCTGGTTCTAAAAAAGTTAAGATACTAGGAATCAGAATTATTAACGAAATAAACAAAATATATTTTAAGTTACTAATATAAAAATATTTTTTACTAAATGAATATAAATATATTATCAAAATAATTTTAATTAATTCACTAGGTTGAAAATTAATAAAACCTAAACTAAGCCAAGAATTACTTCCATTTACATTAACACCCCAAAATAAAGTAATTAATAATAATAAATTACCAAATAAATATAACCAAAAGCTATATTTAAAAAGATAATTAAAATTAATTTTACTCATCATAAAGATAATGATAAAACCAATTATATACCATATCAGTTGTTTAATAAAATAATTATTATAATCTACCATGATATATTTAGCACTATAATTATTAATTAAACTAACTAGCATTAATAAAATAAGGATAAGAATTAGAGAAATATTTTTTTTCATATTATATTTTTATCTCATTTAGACTTTATATACATATAATATTATAAGTGGAGGGATAAGGATGAATTTACCAGAAATATTTAAAAATAAAATTGATGAAAACATCAAAAACTCTCAATATACCTATTATGGATCATCTAATAGAAGTTCATCTAATAGAAGTATTAATAATATAAATTTAAATCAATTACCAGTCGAAGCTATAATTGAAACGAAAAACAAAATCTTCAAAGCTAGGATAATTGCCAAAACCAACAACTATTTAATAACTGATAAAAAAGAAGTAGTTTATATCCCCGATTGTTTAAACATTAAAAATTATTAAAAAAAGTAGTAAATTTATACTACTTTATTTAATTTAAAAACAATAAATATAACAAAAATGCGATATAAATAAAACTAACTATGATACCGTTTATCATGGTTACTTTATCATCCTTCTTGCCTACCCCAATAGCCATAGTTAGAAATATCCCTCCAATTAGACCTCCAATATGAGCAGCATTATCAATCATCGGAACCGTAAATCCAATTAATAAATTAATTAATATAACTGGAATAATCTGACTTGTTAAAACACTACCAAAATATACTCGATAATTATAACCAAAATATAATAAACATCCTAATAAGCCAAATAAAGCACCCGATGCTCCAACACTATTTCCTTGGGTTATAACCGCTGACATTAAACTGGCTACTATCGCCGATCCAAAATAAACCATTAAAAATTCCTTTTTTCCTAAAAAAGTTTCTACTTGCGTACCTATAATATATAAAGAATACATATTTACTATTAAATGAAGAACATTAGCATGAAGAAATGCTGCGGTAAATAATCTCCAATAATCACCAGTTTTAACTAAATCCGAATTAAGAAAAAATAAATTAAAAATATTAGGATATAAAAAACTAAAAATAAACATAAGAATATTTATTATAATCAATACTTTAGTAACTATTATTTTCTTAGGTTTAAAAATATTTTCATAAGTAATATTATTTTTTTCCGTTTTTTTGTTAATATCATTAGTTATATTAACAATTAATTCAACATTATTTTCTTTATTTAAAGTAAAAGTTTTTAATTTGGGAAAAAGCCTCGATAATCCATTATCTTTTCTGACATCTTTTAAAGTTTTAATCTTAAAAGTATCGATATTTTTATCATTTTGAACATTGATATCTTCATTTAAATCAAGTAAAATATTTAAAATGTTAACCTTAAAAGATAAAGTTTTCTTTTTTACTTGTTTCGCTATGCTTTTAACTTTATAATTATCAAAAATCAATTGATCTTTATTATGAATATAATTAGAATTAATACGAATAATTCGGTATTGCGCTTCTAAATTTTCAAGCCAAATTTCATTTTTAACCCCATTTACAATTATAGGTTGATAATTTTCTTCAGTTACAAAATAATGAACTAATCTCATAATTATTTCATCTTTAGGATTAACGGTTATACTCATATTATATTCTCCTTCTGCATATTTTATTTTATAACAAAGTTTTAGTTATGTAAAGGGTGATAATATCATAAAAAACGCTTTTTCAATGATGATTATATTCTTTTTATATTTTATGCCTTTTTTATTTTTCCCTCTTGATATTAATTATTTTAATATTTTAACTTTACCTTATGGAACATTAAATGTGTTTATTTATTATTTAGGTTGGATAAATTCGTTTGTTTTAATTACAATTAGTATTTTTACAATTATAAAATACGAAAATATTAACAATAATTATATCTTTGCTTTATTAATAAACTTAATATTAAACTGGCTAAATAATTTTATGCTATATGAACTTAATAATATATTATTATTCTTAATATCAATCTTAATTGGATTATTAAGTACTTTATATTTGTTTATTCAAACTAATAAAATTAATAAAAAACTATCATATACAATAATATTCTATTTATTTTGGTTAATTTATAATATTATCTTATTTACTATTATTGGCTTCTAAATTAATTAGAAAGTCATTAAATTTTTTAGGCAAAGGACACTCAAAAATTAGGTGTTCTTTTGTAATAGGATGAATAAATTCTAATTTACTAGAATGTAAAAACTGACCAAAAGATGTACATTTATTTTTTGTATATACCGGATCATTATATACGGGATAACCTATATACTTAGCGTGAACTCTAATCTGATGAGTTCGCCCCGTTTCTAATTTAAAATTAACTAAAGTAAAACCATGATATCTTTTTAAGACCGTTAAATGAGTAACAGCTTGTTTAGCATTAAAATTAGTGACATTCATTTTCATTCGGTCATGGATATCTCTTCCAATTGGTGCATCAATCGTCGCTGTATCCGTTTTTAATTCTCCAATTAAAAGAGCAATATATTCACGAGTTATCGTTTTATTTTTAAATTCAAGAACTAATAATTCATGAACTTTATCATTTTTAGCTATTAATAATAATCCACTTGTATCTTTATCAATTCGATGAACAATTCCCGGTCTTATTTCATCTTCTTTATTACTTAATTTATTAGTATGATTAAGTAATGCATTAACTAAAGTACCTGATTTGTTACCATTACCAGGATGAACTACCATCCCTGAAGGTTTATTAATAACAATTAAATCTTGATCTTCATATACAATATCTAATTTTATTTCTTCAGGTTCTAAATGAGTTTCTTTGATAAATCCCTCTTTTATAATTAAAATATCATCATTTTGAAGTAAATATTTTGCTTTAACATTATTATTATTTACTAATATATATCCTTCTTCAATCATTTTTCGAATTAAAGAACGAGAATATTCAGTAACATCACTTAAATATTTATCAATTCTAATATTATTTTGATTTACTACTATTTGCATTGTCTTCTCCTTTATATATCGCGATCATTAATAAAACTGCTCCTAAAAAAATGAAAGTATCTCCTAAATTAAAGACGGGAAAATCAATTCCAAAGATATTAAAATCTAAAAAATCTCTAATATATCCTAAAAATAATCGATCAATTAAATTTCCTAATACCCCGCCTAATAAGAAACTAAAAGCGATTTCGTTTCTTTTATTGATCTTAAATGTATTTATATATCTATATATTATAAAGATAGTTAACAAGGTAAATATAATTAATAACCAAAGTTTATTATTTAATATTCCAAAAGCAGCTCCATAATTATTAATATAAGTAATATGGAAAAAATTTTTAATAATCGTATATGAATCATTAATACTTAAATATAAATCAATTAATATTTTCGAAATTTGATCTAAAAATAAAATTGTACTTGCATAAATTAATATTTTTTTATTCATAATTACCTCAATATTATTTTATCATTAAAAAGGAATTAAAAAAAGATGAATTATTTAATTGATAAATCAACTAATATTACATCACTTCCAATAGTAACTATTTGTTTAAAAGTAATATTTACTTCATTACCATAACTTATTTTTTTCATTAATTTAGCTGGTTCAACTATTAAATTGTTAATATAACCTTCTTTAGTTACATCAATATCAACTATCTTACCTAATCTAGCCCCATTTATAATATTAACTATATCTTTTCTTTGAAGATCACTCATTAACATATTACCACCAATTAATTATATGGAAATTAACTTATATTATTTCATTAAGCGTTTAACATTCTTAATGGCATTTTTCTCTATTCTTGATACTTGAGCTTGCGAAACACCTAAATCATCAGCAATTTCCATTTGAGTTTTACCATAAATATATCTAGCATAAAGAACACTTGATTCTCTTTCATTAATTTTATTTAATGCTCTTTGCAAACTAATTGAATCATCTTTATCGACTTTTACTTTTTTATCAGGCAGTTGATCAAGTAAATATATTGTATCTCCTCCATCATTATATATTGGACTAAAGATACTAATTGGTGTAATTAAACTTTCTAAAGCCGAAGATAATTCATATTCAGATATTCCTAAATAATTACATATATCATCATAAGTTGGTTCAATACCATGTTCAAGTAAATATTTATCTTTATACTTTAATATTTGATAGGCATTATCTCTGATACTACGACTAATCCTTACCACACTAGAATCCCTAATATATCTTTTTACTTCTCCTAATATCAAAGGAACCGCATAAGTTGAGAACATAACATTATAATCTAGCGAAAAATTATCAACCGCTTTAATTAAACCAATGCATCCAATTTGGAATAAATCATTCATATCATATTTACCATTATTATATTTTTTAATAATACTAAGAACTAATTTTAAATTACCATTTATTAATTCTTCTTTGGCACTATTATCACCATTTTGAAATTTTTTAAATAAATCGTGCATTTCATCTTTTTTTAAAACCTTTAAATTATTAGTATCTATTCCCATTATATCAACTTTATATTTGCTCAAATAAAAAACTCCTTCCAAAGTTATCTTGGTTTTAAGGAACTTTTTTTATTCATTTATCTACTTTCTAATAACGACTTAACTTTTTTAATCACCTTTTTTTCGATTCTCGATATATAAGATTGACTTATTCCTAACATTTCAGCTACTTCTTTTTGAGTATAATCATCAGTATTATTTAAACCATATCTTAAAGTCATGATGATTTTTTCTCTTTCAGTAAGTAAATTTAATTCTTTTTCTAAATTTTCTTTATCGCTTTTTTCTTCAAAACTTTTATATACGGTATCTTCTTCAGTACCTAAAATATCTTCTAAATGAAGTTCATTTCCTTCCGTATCAAAATTTATCGCATCTTCAAAACTAATTTCCGATTTCCGACGTTTATTTTTTCTAATATACATTAATATTTCATTAGTAATACACCTACTTGAATAAGTTGCTAATTTAATATTCTTATCAGGTTTATAAGTTTGAATACCTTTAATCAAACCAATTGAACCAATACTTACTAAATCTTCAATATCATAGCCGGTACTTTCATATTTTTTAGCTAAAAAGACAACTAATCTTAAATTATGTTCAATGAGTTTATCTCTAGCCTGTAAGTCTCCTTCTTTAAACCTTAGAATAAAATTTAATTCATCTTCCTTTGATAAAGGAGGTGGAAGAATATCAGTACTACCAACAAATAATAATTCACTTCTTATTTTTAATACTTTACATAACCATAATAATATTTTCTTCATATAACCTCCATATTTAAAATTATTTTTATACCATTTAAATCAACATCAGATAAACCAATTAATACCCTTTTCGTAATTTTTTCATTTATTTTAACTTTATCTGGTTTAAAAACTTTAAGCAAACCTTTATTTCCAGCAGAATTATAAGGAACTAAAAAAGTATTAACTTTTTTTTTAATAAGATCTTTATTAATTAATATAATTGGTCTTCCAAAGTAAGGATCTTTTAATTTATTACCGGTATCTAAAAAACCAGTACCACTTATTTTTATTCCTTTATAATATATGTCAACATCATAAGTTTCAGAATAAATATTTTGAAAACTTTTCTGATATTGTAAATATTTATAAATGATAATTGGACTTATAATACATAAAATAATAATATTAATTTTAAAACCACTTTTTGAAAACACTAAACCATTATTGACAAGAGCAATTTGATTATTAAGTAAAAATATTGTTCCCCCTAATATTATTCCAATTATATAAAGCCAAATGATATTATCTTTAAAATAATTAAAGGTTTCATATTTAAAAGCAATAATGACCATTAAGATACTAATTAAAAGTTTAAATATTAATAACATAAAATTATTATTAATATAAAATAATAAAAGTGTAGATATACTTCCTAATAAAGATGCGATAATTATTCTTTTAAATTTTGCATTTCTTTTTAAAAGTAAATCAACACTTATAAGAAGTAATAAATCAATAATAAAATTAATTACTATTACTAAATCAACATATATAATAATAGGCATCACCTAAATTGATTATAAAAAAAAGACACAGTATTTTGTGTCATATTTTCTTATCTATTTATAAATTTTCACGATCTCTTAAAAATGGTGGGATATCAAAGTCAGTTTCATCATCGATAATTGATCTTGACCTTTCTTCTAATTTACTTATGTTATCAGTCTCATCATCAAATCCAGTTGCAATCACGGTTACAATAACTTCATCAGTTAAATTTTCATTAATAACGGCGCCAAAAATAATATTTATTTCGGTATTAGCAGATTGTCTTACTACTTCAACCGCATCTTCAACTTCAAATAATGCTAAGTTTATTCCACCTGTTACATTAACTATTGCATCTTTTGCTCCGCTTACACTTGTTTCTAAAAGTGGTGAAGAAACAGCTTGTTTAGCAGCTTCAACTGCTCTATTTTCTCCAACGCCTAAACCAATCCCAATTAAAGCATTACCTCTTTTTTCCATAACAGCTTTAACATCAGCAAAGTCTAAGTTAACTAACCCAGAAACTGCTATTAAATCACTTATCGATTGGACTCCTCGATGAAGAACATTATCTACTTCCTTAAAGGCATCTAACATTGGGGTAGCTTTATCTATAATATCTCTTAATCGATCATTAGGAATAACTATCAAGGTATCAACATGTTTTCTTAATTCATCAATTCCAATAACAGCTTGTTCAGTTCTTTTCTTTCCTTCAAATCTAAATGGTTTAGTGACAATACCAACGGTAAGAGCTCCTAAATCTTGAGCAATTTCTGCTATAATAGGTGCTGCACCAGTACCTGTTCCTCCACCCATACCACAAGTAACAAAAACCATATCGGCCCCTTTTAAAGCTTCTTTAATTTCTTCTTTACTTTCAAGAGCAGCTTCACGACCTACTTCCGGGTTAGCACCAGCACCAAGTCCTCCAGTCATGGATTCTCCCATCTGTAATTTATTAGTAGCTTTAGAAGCATTTAATACTTGTAAATCTGTATTAGCTACTATAAATTCGACCCCTTTAACACCAGACTCGATCATCCGGTTAACGGCATTACATCCGCCGCCACCAACACCTATTACTTTAATTTTTGCAATTTGATCCATTTCTAATCCAAACACTGTAATCTCTCCTTAATTATCAAAAAAATATCCAAATACTTTTCCTAATATTGAATCATTTAATCCCGATATTTTCGTATCAGTATTACACATTAATTCACTATCAATATTACCAACAGTTGAATACTTCCTATGTCTTAATCTAAGCTTATCTTTAAAATACTCTATCATTCCTATACATACACTATACTTATTATTACGAGCACCTAAATTGTTTATTATCCCTATTTGCGCAGTATCTCCAAATATTGAAGTTAAAGAAATATTAAAATCTTTTAATTCTGTTAAGCCTCCTGTTATAATTATATAACTAATTTTCTTTTTTGTTAAGTGGTTAATTGAATTTTTAACTAATTTTAGGATTTCTATTACTCGACTAGAAACAATTTCCGTTAATTCATATTGATTTATATCCAGTTTTTCTCCTACTTTATTAGTTAACGTCATCTTTTCTTTAGGACTAGCTCTTCTAATATTAGCAAGAGCTAAATTTTCTTTTAATTTATACGCATCATTTCTTTTTACTTTATAAATAAAAGCAATATCTTTATTAATATTTATCCCCCCGACGGGAAGGACTTCATTATTTATATATATACCTTTACTAAAAACACTTACTTGCGTTTTAGAATGACCTATATTAACTATAATACCAGTTTTATTATCTAAATAATCATTTCTAAAATTATAGTAATCGACTAAACCAGTTGATGTAATATCAATTACTTCTAAACCACATTTTACAATAATAGATATAATATCATAAACTTCTCTTTTATTAGCAGTTACTAAAACAGTTTTAGCACTTATCTTCTTACCTTTTTTATTAAAAGGATCTTTAGTTTCATTATCTCCTACTCTAAAATAAATCGGAATCGCACTAATTAACTCATTATTAATATTTATTTTATTATAAGCAGTATTCTTAATTACTTTTAGTATATCTTGACTTGATACAGTTAAGTCTTCATTTTTAATTGGTAAAGTAGTATCACTAATTATAAAATCATTTAAATTAGTAGGTATATTAACAATTATCTTTTTTAATTTAAAATTTAATTTTCGATTTGCTTGATCAATAATTCTTTTAATTGATTTTATAAGATCATATTCATTTATAATATTATAATTTTCAAAACCAACAGTGTTTTCTTCTAAAGCACATAAAATATTAAAATCATTATTTAAATATTCTCCAACTACGAGTTTAATTTTATCGGTTCCAATATCAATACTGCTAATAATTTCTCTCATATATTCCCTCTTATTTTTACATTTTAAATTATACTATAGATAATAATTTATTTCAATTATAACCAAATTTATGAAAATAAAAAAAATGTCTTATTTGGTGTCAAAAAGATAAGAGAGTGTATAATAATAGTAATTATATATGTTATAATTTAGATAGGTGAAGCGCAGTGAAATTAAGAATAATAATATTACTAAATAAATTAATTACTTTAGTATGTAAGTTATTAGGTAGAAATGCTAGTGTTTTTCCAGCTAGTTTAGTATTAAAACTAGATCGAAATATATTAGAAAAAATCAAATATCCTCAATATGTAATTGGCGTTACAGGTTCATCAGGTAAAGGTTCTGCTACCAGTTTAATAGCCCATATATTAAAGGATAATAATTATAAAGTGGTATGGAATAAATCAGGAAGCAATTTATTAAATGGTGTAGCTACCCTAATTCTAAATAATAGTAGTATATTAACAGCTAAAATAAAAGCCGATATTTTACTTTTAGAACTAGATGAATCATTTATTAAAGAAACATTCAAAAAAAGTACTTTAACTCATTTAATAATAACTAATATTACTAGAGATCAACCAGCTCGAAATAGCACTCCAGAATTTATCTTTAATAAAATATTAACATCGATTACTGAAGATACCCATTTAATTTTAAATGCTGATGACTCGTTAGTAAATCAAATGACTTTAAAACACAAAGGAAAAATAACAACTTATGGAATCGAAAAAACAACTTATAGTGTAAATACTCCCTTAAGTAATAATATCGATGCAGCTTATTGCCCAGTATGTAATAAAAAGTTAACTTATCGTTTTTATCATTACGGACATTTAGGTAATTATAAATGTGTTAATTGTAGTTATCAAAGAAAATTAGATTATAAAGGCCAAAAAATAAATTTAGACTTATCAGAAATGATTATCGAAAATAATATAGTTCATCTAAATTCGAATGTATTTTTTGCAGCCTACTATACTTTAGCAGCTTATACCTTATGTAAAACAATCGGCTTAAAAGAAGAAATAATATTAAAATCACTTAATGAAAATATATCTAAACCCAAAAGAATGCAAAACTTAAAATTAGATAATCGCGAGGTTATCATGCTTGAATCAAAAAATGAAAATAATTTAAGTTATTTACAAAGTTTAAATATTATTAATCAATTCAAGAACAATAAAACGATTATTTTGGGTTTTAATAATGTATCAAGGCGTTATAAATATAATGATTTATCTTGGCTTTATGATATTGATTTTAATATCTTAAATACGGATAATATCGATCGAATATTTTGTATCGGAAAGTTTAGATTTGATGTTGCAACTAGATTAATAAATTCTGGTCTAGATGAAAATAAAATAATTTTAGTCAATGATATTAATAACATTATTAATCTGTTAAAAGAAAATAGCATGGGCACAATCTTTACAATGGTATGTTTTGATATGACTGAAATATTAAAAAATTTATTTTTAAAAGAAGAAAATGGTGAAAAATAATGAAAATTAAAATAGCCCATCTTTATTATGACTTATTAAATTTATATGGCGAACAAGGAAATATTCTAGCTTTAATAAATGCTTTTCATAAACAAAATGTTGATGTAAAAATTGATTTATTAACAATTGGAGATAATAAAAATTTTTCTAAATATAATCTTATTTATATCGGTAGTGGTAGTGAAGAGAATTTATTACTAGCTCTTAATGATTTAAAAAAAGATACTCAAGATATAAAAGAATATATAAAGAAAGATAAATATTTTATTTCAACGGGTAACTCAAAAGATTTATTTGGTAAATTTATCCAAATAAATAATTTTAAATATAAAGCCTTAAATATATTTGATTATTATGCTAAACAAAATCCTATTAGAATAGTTGGCGAATCAATCATGGAATTTGAAGATTTGCCACCAATTATTGGATTTCAAAATCGAGCTTGCGTCATGCAAAATAATAATAATCATTTATTTAATGTTATAAATGGATATGCTGATAATTATAAATCATCTTACGAAGGATATAGAGAAAATAATTTTATAGCAACTTATTTAATCGGACCCTTATTAATAAGAAATCCTCACCTTACTGATTATATTATAAAAGATATTTTAACTAAAAAGAAAATTAAATATCAAGAAATAATGGATACATATGAATATAAGGCTTATCAAGAATATATAAATAATTTTTATGAATAAAAAAAACGAGTAATACTCGTTTTTTATACGCATTCAACAAAAGTATCGTTTAAACATCTTACTGCGCAAACACAATCTAAATCCATTGTAAAGAAACTATTAGTAGCTAACCATGGCATATTACATTCATCATGACCTTTATTAGGTATTAATACCCTAAATGTAGCACAATTACCTTCTAATTTTTCAACTCTAAATACTGAAGAACAATCAAGAGAAGGATTTAATTCTTCAGGATTAGAACATGCTTCCACATTATCTTTACATACCGGCATGCTAAATGGTACTCCATTACCACAACATGTAAATAATTGGATTGGTCGAGTATTACATATTAAACAACTTGGTCCTCCGCCTAATGTTGGTCGATCACATGTATCATTACAGTTATTTGGACAAGCATTTTGTTGTAAAACATTAATAACATTTATTATTTCCGCAATGCAATTTTCCCCATCGCGTCTTTCATTATTACACATATATTTTCACCCTTTCATATATACTCAATATATTTTATGTTGGTTTTATAAAATAGTGATTTAATTTTTTTAACATATAGTGTATAATTAATGTGGTGATAAATTATGTGGCAATATATTATTATATTTTCTGTTTTAGCAATAATATCTTTAATTGTCGTAAAACTAAATAAGAAAAATTTTACTTTTGAAATTAATAAGTTAGTTCAATATTTAGGTGGTAAAGACAATATTTTAGATACCGAAGTAAATATGTCAAGATTTAAAGTTACTTTAAAAGATGTTACACTTGCTGATAAAGACGCGATTCAAAAATTAGGAGCTAAAGGAATAGTTGAGATCAATAATCAATTAAAAATCATCTTTAAACCAAATGCTAGAACATTAAAAAAATACATAAGTGAAATGAAATAATCACTTATGTATTTTTATTTTATTATTATTTTAGAAATAATTTTTTTACCTTTTTTTATTATAACTTCTTCTTTTTCGATTTCATAATTAGGATCAACTATTTTTATTTTATCTACTTCAATTCCACCTTGAGTAATAAGTCTTCTAGCTTCGCTCTTAGATGGAGCTAATTGAGAATTAACTAAAACCTCAATGATATTTTTACTACCTATTATTTCTATTGTTGGCATCATATCATTGTTTTCGCCTCGGAATATCTTTTTACTTATTTCTTGAGCATTATCAAATTCCTCTTTACCATGTAAGAAAGTAATTATATCTTTAGCTAATGCTTTTTGAGCAATTCTTAATTCCGGTTTTTGCTTATGAATTTTTTCAATTTCCATAATTTCATCAGGAGTTAGAAAAGATAACATTTTTAAATATTTAATAATCATTTTATCATCTTGATTAATAAAGAATTGATACATTTCATAAGGAGTAGTTAAATTTTTATCAAGCCAAATAGCATTTCCTTCACTTTTACCAAATTTATTACCATTGGCATCTAAAATAAGTGGCATTGTAAAAGCAAATACTTCGGCACCAATCTTTTTTCTTGTCAGTTCAATTCCAGCGGTAATATTTCCCCATTGATCTTGACCACCTATTTGAAGAAGGCAATTTTTATTTTTATATAGCCATAAAAAATCTAAAGCTTGAAGAATCATATAAGAAAATTCCGTATAAGTAATTCCAATATCTAATCTAGATTTAACAGTATCTTTAGCAAGCATATAATTTAAACTAAAATATTTACCATAATCTCTTAAATAATCAATGAAATTAATATCTTTTGACCAATCATAATTATTAACAACCTCAAAACCAAAGATATCTTCAACTTGTTTCCTTAATCCTTTATAATTTTTTTCTAATTTTTCTTTAGTAATCATTGGTCTTTCACTATTAGGTTTAGGATCTCCTATTAAGCCAGTAGCTCCTCCAACTAAAAGAATCGGCTTATGTCCCCCATCAGCAAGTCTTTTAGCTACCGAAAAAGATGAATAATGTCCAATATGCATCGACTCAGCTGTAGGGTCAGTTCCAATATAAAAAGTTAAACCACCTTTATTAATCATTTCTTCTAATTTTGAACTACTTACATCTTGAATTAGTCCGCGCCATTTTAATTCATCAAATAATTTCATATTATGCACCAGTTGTGGAACCTATACCACCCTTTCTTTTATTTTTTATATCTTCCTCATCATCAACAATATTATATTTTAGAAATATACCTTGAGCTATTCGATCACCAATATTTATTTTAAATACTTCTTTACCAGTATTTTCAAGTTTTACTAAAATATGCCCTTCATTATCTTCATTATTATAATAATCAGCATCAATAATACCTACTTGATTAGCTAACTTAATTCCATATTTAAATCCTAAAGAACTTCTAATAACTATCATTAAAAATTCATCATCAGAAAATTCACTTTTTAATCCAGTCGGAATTACTTTACTTTCTCCTGGTAATAAAACATATTCTATTAAAGACATTATATCATATCCACCTGAATATTTAGTTTTTCTTTTGGGTAAAGAAAAACTATTATATAATTCTTTATCATCCTTAATATCTTTCTTAAATTGTTTAAATGATATTTTTTCAAATTTTCGCATATAAACCTCCAATAAAAAAATCATAAACTAAAGGACGACTAATGCCGCGGTACCACCTTAATTCATAATTTGCATGCTCTTTATCTTTTAACGCAAGAATACGTTTTAACTCCAGGTTTGTAAGGCCTTTCTTCATTAACAAATTAAGTATAACAAAATATATTTTTTAAGTCAAATATGATTTTTTAATATAAAAAACACTTTTTTTAAAGTGTTATTTAGTTGCTTTTTTAAGATTATCTTCTTTTTTGTTATTTTCAATTTTGTTTGCCGTATTTTTCAATAATTCAGCTGTTTTCTTTCTAATCTCATCCGCTGCTTTTTCTAATACTGGAGTGCCTTTTTCAACTGCTAATTTATATAATTCATCAGCTTTATTCTTAATATCTTCAGCTTTTTTTCTTGTAATAGCAGCTATTTTTTCTTTATCTAAATCGGCTAGTTCTGATTTTAATTCATCAATTTTAATAGATAAAGTTTCTTTAACATCATCAAGTTCAATATCTTTTATTTTTTCAGATAATTCATTAATTTTGTTAATTAAATCTTTTCTAGTTTCTGATCCTTTTTTAGGTGCAAAAAGCAATCCTAAACCAGCTCCAATAACAAGCCCTTTTACTAAACTACATGTTTTCTTAGACATAATCATCTTCATCCTTTCCACTTCTTAATCCAAATACTTTATTAATTAAACTGGTAATTGAATCAATTACTTTAGTACTTAAATAGCTAAATTTATTAGATGTAAAGTTTATCAGTTCAAAAATAGTATTTAATGACTTGACTTTTTCTCTAATGTCTTCGGCTATTGCATTTACTTTATCTATTGTTATTATAAGCTTAATACCCAAAATAATTACAACTATTAACAATATTATTAATAAAAAGTAAATGATAATTGGTAATACTGCTGCTAATGCTTCCATTATTCTTCCTCTCCTTCTTTATCTTCATACATAGAATCAATTAAATTAAATAAATCAGTTTCAATCGTATTATCATCTATGTCTTGAACTATTTTAGTATCACTTATTTTTTCGTCTTTTTCTTCAATATAATCTTTTTTCTTTGGTAGTTTAATTTCTTTAGTAGGTTTATCTTCTTCCATTAAAATTTCATCTAAGGTTTTAAGAGAATCATCAAATTCATCAGTCGTTACTTTTTTATCTTCGGCTTTATTCTTTTTATTTTCTATTCCATAAGCTTTTTTTCTCACCTCATCTAAATCATGTCCTTTTATTCCAATATCAGTTTTAACAATTACATCATCTTTACTATAATTTTGATCAAGAATGCCATAAACTGGGGATATTATTGGCGAAGATTTAAATACTCTGGATGGTCTAGATTCTTTTTCATAACTATCTCTAGTTAAATTTTTACTTCTTGTTTCAACTCTTTTATTAAAATTTTGTTCACTAAAGATATCTAGATAATCATCTTTTTCTTTATAATCAATATTGTTTCTTCTAGATATTTTATTTTCTTCGATATCAAGAGGGAAATTAAAAGTTTTTTCTAATTCTTCTTTATCCTCAAATTCTTCTTTTGGAAGTTTAATTTCTTGAATTGTATTTTCTTCTTGGTATTTCGGCACTTTTTTAGGACTTTCTTTTTTAACCTCTCCTTTAGTTATTACTGGAAGTTCATCTTCTTCAATTTCGAATAAAACATCTTTTAATTTTTTAAATATTCCCACAAATATTACTCTCCTTAATTAATTAAATCTAAATCTGGAACTTCAGTTCCTTCATATGAATCATACTCTTGAATATATTCTAGAAAATTGCTTTCACTACCTCTTGCTTCAAATATATTTAACTGCTCTTCATTAAAGTTTAATACATTTTCACCCATCATATTTTTAATAATATCATCATTAAACTTGATTGTAGATAAAATAATCATTGAATTAGTAATTGTCTCTTCTAAATTATCTTTATTTACTATCAATTCTATTTTAGCATAATTATACATTATTTCAATTAAATATTTATCATTTTTTTGATTTACTTCTAAATATCCATTAGTATCAGGATTTGAAATATCTTTACTTATAAACGCTTGATCATTAATTTTATAATCTTTTTTAATTTTATTATAATAACTAACAAGATCAACATACATATAATATTTAATATCTTTATTAATCATGATTTCATTAAAATCTTTTGTTTTATTAACCATAAGACCAACTGGTAAATAAAATTTATATCCTTTACGATGAATATTACTTAATTCAAGTTTACTATTTTGAACTTCTTTTACTAAAATAGAGATATCATTATCATTTATTTTAATACATCCCGAAGCAGTAATAAGTAAAATAATTAATAATATTAATTTTTTCATATTTAACTCCTAATTATAGTATAACAAAAAATAAAAGTTTTTTAAATCTTTTTAAAAGCATGTAAATAATTAATAGTTATATCTAATGAACTAAACTTTTTTTCATATTCAGTAAATACATTAGGAATCTTTTCTTGATGTAAATTTAAAGATAGATCTTTAAAGATATAATTACTATTATTTAAAGATATAATTGAATAAGCAAATAAACCTTTATTATCAGTTTTTAAATAGATATTAATTTCATGATCAAATAATTTTTCATACTTTTCTAAAAAATCTTGGCTTGTCAATCTTCTTTTTTCATGTCTTTTTTTGGGCCAAGGATCAGAAAAATTTAAATAAATATTATTAATTTTTATTTTAAGATAATCATTAATAAATCTAGCATCATTACATATAAATCTTAAATTAAGTGGTATTTCATCTGTTTTTTCAAGTGCTCTAATTAATACAGATTCATACTTTTCGATTCCGATAAAATTGATATGAGGATACTTTTTTGCCATTTCAATAATAAAATCTCCTTTTCCAGTACCAATTTCAATTGAAATAGGATTATTATTAATAAAGGTTTTATTATTTAATTCCTTTATAACTAAAGGATGGTTATCAACTATCTCTTTAGCATTTTTAACTTTTCTTAATCTCATATTTTACTCCTTTTTTAAACATTTTATAAACTATACATATAATATCTAGAGGTGAAGTTAATGAAAAAAGATCGAAATACTTTTTTCTCTGGATACGGTTATAATAGTATGAATCCTGGAATGGGTCAAATGGGACCAAATTTAATTCCTAATCAAGTAGCAGCTAACACTAATTTTTATGCTGGGCCTGCTATGGGAGGAAATATTATGCCAGGAAGCATGATGCCACCAACTGGTGCAATTCCTTCAGATATTGATTCCCGTTTATCTAAATTAGAAAGACAAATTAATAGATTAGAAATGAGAATTAATAAAATAGAAGGAGATACTGGTCAAACCCCAAGTAATTATCCTGAAACTGATTATAATTATTCTAATTCAATGTATATGGTTTAATTATTTTTCTTTAATTTGAAACTTACCAAAAGTAAGTTTTTTTATAACATTTTGTAATTCTTTACCACCAAAGATATGATTGGGAATCCCCATTTTAAAACTAACTCCAATATATATAATTCCACCGACAATAGCATCAATTATAATTAATTTAAGAGCTGAAGTCCTACTATAGATATTAAATGGTAAAAATGGATTCATCACTAGTAAAACTACAACCATTAAAATACTTGGAACTAAAATTTTAAATACTTGCTTGTAAGTATCTTTATATGACATTTTATGTTCTTCGCCAATAGCTTTTAATCCAATATAAATTGAAACTAAATAACTAATAAAGGTTGCTAATATCGCTCCATAATAAGCTGGAATATTAATACTATTAAATAATATCATAAAAGGTATTACTAATACGGCATTAAGTAAAAAACCAAATATAGCTGATTGGTATACCGCTTTAAATTTATTCATACTTTGTAAGCTTGAAGAAACTATCATATAAACATTAACGGCAAGGGAATTAAAAATTAAAACTTGTAATATAGCTCCCCCATAATGATTTATGTTATAAAATACGGTCCATACCGGAGTAGCTAAAATTGATAAACCTAAAGTAAGAGGCATTGAGACATAAATAATTATTTGCAAAGCTTTATTAAACTTATTACTTAAATCATCCCAATTTTTCTTCGTATATGATTCTACTATTGATGGTATTAATGTAACTGTCATTCCCATTGCTATTGAGTTTACTATCATGCCAAGTTTAACTCCCCAAGTAGAAATAACACTGGTGATAAATTCAACATCATAAGCTGAATATCCTAAATGATCAAGCGTTCTTAAAATTAATACCATATCGGTAAAACTATATATTTGGGTAACTAAGTTAATTATTATAAAAGGCAAAGCATAAAGACCAATTTTTTTAAGGATTGCTTTGTTTGTTATATTATCTTTTTCATATTTTTTATCTAAATTAAGTTCTTTTTTATTTCTTCTAATCGTTTTTAATAAATAAATATAGGCGATTAGCCCTCCAAAAAAAGCACCTGATACCGCGATTCCAACTGTTACTGTTAAAGAGGCATCTAATATTTTATAAGCTAAATATGAACCGGTTAAAATGACAAAAATTCTAACTATTTGTTCTAATAAATTACTATTTGATGAAGGAGTAATATATCGATGAGCTTGTAAATATCCTTTAGTTACACTTAAATGCGGAATAACTAATATCGCAAAAGATACACATCTAATTACAAAAGCAACATCAGAAACAGTATTACCTCCAGTTAAATTGCCTAAGATTAATAAAGCTATTTCTTCAGCAAATAAAAATAAAATGACAAAAGCAGCTATGGAAAAATAGCCAATAAACTTCTTACCTAATTTAAATGCTCTAGTTTTAGCTTCTAACATTCCAAGTGCATTATATTCGCTAATTATTTTACTAATCGCACTAGGAATTCCAGCTGATGAAATACTTAAAAAAATTAAATATATATTATAAGCATAACTATATAAAGCTCCCCCTTTAGAACCAACAATTATATAAAAAGGTATAACATAAAGCATCCCTAATATTTTAACTAATATTACGGATGCAGTAGCTATAAAAGTACCTTCTATAAAACTGTTTTTTTTCATTATACGTCACTCACAAATCTTTATATATTATCATAGCCGAAAAACAATAAATTTGTTCTTCTCCGCTTGCTGTTACATCAATATCATATTTAATATCAATCACATCAATATTGTTTTGTAAAAAATTATTTATTGATGCTTCTAAATCTTTTTCATGAGATTCATCAAATATTTTCACTTTCATATTATACCCTCCTTTTAAAAAAGGATAGCATTTTTAAATTTAAAAAAATGTCGAGGATAAAATAGAAATCTCACTCATAACCTAATTATACAAAAATTAATAAAATAGTGATATATGCAAATATAAGTTTTACACTTATTTTGCAATATATTCACTTACGATATCATATATTTCTTTATTTATTTCTTCAATTGATCTTATCTTTTTATTAGCTACACATTTTATGGTATTAAATTTATATCTTTCGGCCATTAAAAAGTAAGTTTTTTCAGCATTAATCAAATGATTTGCATCACGCTCAGCGCCATCTTTATCTTTTCTTTTACATCTTAATTTTTTACCATATTTATATGGTAAGTATAAAAAGATAACTTTATCTGGTTTAGGTAAATCTAACATTTGAAATTCTAAATGTTCTAGCCATAACAACATTTCGATTTTTTCATTTTCATTATCTAATTTTGCTCCTTGATGACCCATATTAGATTCAACATAACGATCCATAATTATAATATAGCCTTTATCTAAATTTTCTTTAATTAAGTTTACATTATATAATCGATCAGCTGCATAATAAAGAGCTGCCACTTTAGGTGGTATATTAGTTGTTCCTTCCGGAAAAGTACACTTTCCATAATCAGGTTTTCCTAAAATATTAGCTGCTATTATTGCTCCTGTTGGCGTATTATACATTGGAAATGATATAAATACTGCCTTTTTACCTTCTTTATTTAATTTATCTACTAAAGCCCTTGCTTGGGTTTCTTTTCCTGAACAATCTGTTCCTTCGATTACAATAATTTTACCTTGCATATATTCTCCTACTTCTACTTTAATAATCTTATTATATATTTATAGTTTATGCAAATTATATTCTAACTGGATCAACATCTATTTCAATCGATATATTTTTCTCAGTAATATACATGCTATCTAAAAGTTTTATTGCTTCTTTTATATAATCAAAATTCTTATATTTTAAAATTATTTGAAAGCGATAAATATTGTTTATTTTAAACATCCCTGCCGTAGTCGGACCCAATATAATAGTATTATTTAAATTTTCATTTAAGTATTTAGCAATTTTATTTGCTTTTATTGATGCTTTATTATAATCTTTAGATGCTATTTTTAAAATAGTTAAATAATAATAAGGGGGATAATTTAATAATTTTCTAATCTTCATCTCATATTTATATAAATTAAGATAATTATTTTCTTCTACAAACTTGATAATTGGATTATCAGGGTTGAAGGTTTGAATAATAACTTCTCCCTCTAATTCACTTCTTCCAGCTCTTCCTGAAACTTGATTAAGTAAACTAAAAGTATATTCTCCACTTCTAAAGTCAGGAATATTTAAAGATTCATCAGCATTAATTACTCCTACTAAAGTTACTTTAGGAAAATCTAATCCTTTTGATATCATTTGAGTACCGATCAAAATATCTACTTCTTCATTTTCAATTTGTTTAATAATATTTTCATGAGAGCCTTTTTTAATTGTTGTATCAGCATCCATCCTAATAATGTTAGCTTCGGGATATTTTTCTTTAATCGTTTCTTCTAGTTTTTCAGTTCCTAAACCGTATGAAGTTAAAGCTTTTTCTTTACAACTAGGACAAATTTCCGGTTTAAAAATGGTATATCCACAATAATGACATTTTAAATTATTTTTATGTTTATGATAAGTTAGACTTATTTCACAATTTGGACATTTAAAAATATGACTACAATTAACACAAGTTACAATTGTATTAAATCCTCTTCGATTTAAAAATATCATTATTTGCTCTTTATTTTTCAATCTTTCTTTAATTTTTTGATCAAGAGCATCACTAATTATCATATTTCTTTTTTTAGCTTCTAAACTCATATCAATAATATTAATTTTAGGTATTTTAGATAATCCAATTCGATTATTCATCGCAATAAGTTTATAATTCCCTTTTAAGCCCCTAGCATAGGCCTCTAAAGATGGCGTTGCACTTCCAAGAACTAAAGGAACATTATGATACTCACTTCTTTTTAAAGCTATGTCAATAGCATTATACCTCGGATTATTTTCTTGTTTATAATTAGTGCTATGTTCTTCATCAACAATAATAATCCCAATCTTTTTAAGAGGAGTAAATATGGCACTTCTAGTTCCCACTACGATTTTAATTTCCTCATTAATAATTTTTTTATATTCATCATGTCTTTCGCCATCAGATAAACCACTATGAAAAATAGCAACATTAAAACCAAATCGATTATAAAAACGATTGACTATTTGAGTCGTTAAACTTATTTCCGGAACAAGCATAATGGCTGTTTTACCTTTGCTTATAACCTTTTCAATTAGATTCATATATACTTCTGTTTTACCTGATCCTGTTACCCCATGAATTAAATAAGTATTTTTATTATTTAAATCAACACTATTTATAACCATTTCTTGCTCTTTTGTTAATTTAATTTTCTTTTCTTTTATCTTTTCTTTGTTTAATCGATATTTTGTTTCATATTTTAAAGAAATAATATCTTTTGCTAATAATTCCTTTATTACATAAGTATTATATTCTTTTTTTAATACTATTTCTTTATTTAATAATCTATTAATAAGTTCAATTTTTTTTAGGCTTCTTTTATTGTTTATTATAAATTCCCGAGCTTTATTTTCATCTTTAATATTAAGATAAATATTATATAAATTGTAATTAGTATTGATAGTTTTAATTTTTAAACTACTTGGAAACATCGTATTATAAGCTGTTATTAAAGTACATAAAGTTTTTTCTTTTAAATAAAGTCCTAATTCTAATAATTCTTTATTTAAAACCAAATCTTCATTACTAATTTTTATTATTTCTTTTAATTGATCATAATTTTCTTCGTCTTTAATATTAATAACAAAACCATTGATTTTTTGATTACCAAAAGGAACAATTACTTTCATTCCAACTTTTAATTTAGCTTTTAAATTATCAGGTATTATATATGTAAAGCTTCTATCAAGTGATTTAACACCATATTCTACTAATACATCTGCATACATATAAAATACCTCCTCACCTTTTAAAATTATATCAAAATTATGTAATATTTACCAGTTGAAATTATAGTACAAACGTTCTATAATTTAGATAGGTGAAAATATGGAAAATATAAATGTTAAAAGAAGTATTATCGCTATTGATTTAAAAAGTTTTTTTGCCGCTTGTGAATGTATTGAAAGAAAATTAGATATGTTCACTACTCCTTTAATAGTATGCTCTAATAATAAAGGTGCCATGACTTTAGCAATAACTCCTTATTTAAAACAATTTGGTATTAGCAGTAGATCAAGAATTTATGATTTACCTAAAAATATTAAATATCTTAAAGTTCCCCCTAGAATGGGATTATACCAAAAGAAAAGTAATGAAGTAATAAAGGTATATGAAGAATATATATCTAATGAAGATATGCATATCTATTCAATCGATGAAGTATTTTTAGATGTTACAAATTATTTATCATTATATAAAAAAACTCCTTATGAACTAGCATTATTTCTTTTAGAAAAAGTAAAAGAAAAAACCGGACTAGTTGGAGCAGCAGGTATCGGACCAAATATCATATTAGCTAAAGTAGCAATGGATTTAGATGCTAAAAATAGTAAAGATAATATTGCTTTATGGTCTTTTAAAGATGTTAAAACTAAACTATGGAAGATCGAACCTTTATCTCAAATGTGGGGAATTGGTTATCGAATGGAAAAGAATTTAAATTCTTTAGGTATCTTTTCAATTAAAGATTTAGCTTGTTTTAATAAAAATATTTTAAAAGAAAAATATGGGGTTTTAGGTCTTGAATTATGGAACCATGCTAATGGAATTGATTTAACTACTATAAGTGATTTAAATAAAGAACCTAAAAATAAATCAATCAGTCGCGGTCAAGTATTATTTAAAGATTACAATGCTAAAAACATTACTTTAATTATCAAAGAAACGATTGATTTACTTACGAAAAAATTACGAGATACTAAAAAAAGTACTTCTTCAGTTGCTTTATCAATAAGATATTCTAAAAATATTGGGGGTGGTTTTTCGAAAAGAGTAAAATTAGATAAATTAACTAAAGATTCCAAAGATATTTATTTAGTATGCATGAATATTTTTGATAAATATTATGATAACTTACCTATTAGACAAATAACTATTCATTTAGGGGGTTTAATAGATGATATTGGTGAGCAACTTAGTTTATTTCAGTCTTATGAAGAAATAACTACCGTTAATAAAGCTAATCAAGCAATTGATTTTATTAAAGAAAAATATGGCCCTAATAGTATTTTAAATGCTTCTAGTTTACTTGATGATTCAACAATAATATCAAGAAATATAAAAAATGGTTTTTAATAGGTATATTTTTTAAAAAATAAACTATAATATTAAAGAGATAGCAAACAGTTAGTTTGCTATCTCGTCTGAGCACACAGTGTAACACTGTGTGCTCAGTTTTTTAAACTTTAAAATTTTTTGCTTCTTTTATAGTTTTTTTTATATCTAATTGGTACCAAATCAAATTTAACATCAAAAAAGCCCTTAAAATAAAGGCTTAATCTTCTTATGGTGGAGAATATCGGATTCGAACCGATGACCCTCTGCGTGCAAGGCAGATGCTCTAGCCAGCTGAGCTAATTCCCCATAAGAACATAATAATATTAACATATTATAATTTTAAAATCAATATTAAAAATATTTTAATAAATTTTTGCAAATTGAAACATTAAGTGTCCAGTGCCATGATATTAATTTTAATTGATGATCTATATTTCTAATTTTACCATATTTGAACTTTTATAATCAAACATAGGTCTTAAATAATTATTTAACCAG
>JAQVZB010000006.1 GCA_029004695.1 Bacilli bacterium
ATTGCCCTTCCTCTTAATGCTATTACTGGAAAATATACAACTAATAATAAAAACACCACCTTATTTTATTTTAAAAAAGGTTCCGAACCAATCCAAGAATAAAAGAAGTTAATTTTTATTAACTTCTTTTTCTATTTTAATAATTATTTGATATAAATCCTCAAAATCAAATTCTTCACTAGTTATTTTATAACCAGCTTCTTGAACTTCTTCTTCTAAATCATGATAAGCTTCAATAACTGTTGGTAAATTATTTTTCTTTATTTTTTCAGCATTATTTCTTATTTCAGATACAATCGGTGTAATCGGAATAAAATCATTAATTTCTAAATTTTCTTCCTCTAAATCCTCTTCTTCATCAAAAATATTATTCATTGATAAATTTACTTTTTCATTTTCTAAAGAAGGATATGATTCTTGATCAAAAATATTAAAGATATTTGTTTTTGATTTAGGAATAATATCTTTAGCATTACTTTTAATTTCTTCAATATTAATATCATTATTAATAATTTTATCTTCTGATTCATCTAAAGAATCAATTGTTTCGACTTTATTTGCTTCTAAATCTGAAGAATTTAAATTTTCAACTATTTGAATTTCAGGATTAGTCATCTTTTTAATTTCTGCATCTAATTGTCTGACTGTTAATCGATCATTAATAACTTTATTTAACATATCTATTTGGGTTTTAGCTTCCGTTAACTGAAGTAAACTTCTTGCATGTCTTTCGCTAATTTTTTCATTTAGTAAAGCTTCTTGAACTTCTTCAGTTAAATTTAACAATCTTAATTTATTCGCTATAGTTGATTGATTAACACCCATTTTTTTAGCTAATTGTTCTTGATTGAGATAACCTTTTTCTAATATTTTTTTGTATGATTTAGCTTCTTCTATAGAAGTTAAATTTTTTCTTTGAACGTTTTCGACTAACGCTACTTCAGCACTTTGATTATCATCTAAGTTTGATATAATTGCTGGTACCTCAGTAAGGCCCGCTATTGTTGCAGCTTTATATCTTCTTTCTCCGGCTATAATTTCATACTTATCCCCTAGTTTTCTTAATACCAGAGGTTGAATTATACCATGTATTTTTATTGAAGAAGATAATTCACTTATTCCTTGCTCATCAAAGGTTAAACGTGGTTGAAATCTATTTGGTATGATTTGTTCTATGCTTATCATTTGAATCGTTGGATTATTATTCATACAATCTAGCCCCTATTTCTATTCTAAATATATAATACTTTATTTTAAGTTTTATTTCAATGGTTTTTTTATAATAAGATTATAAGAACGAGGATACTGTGATGGAGTTAAATGATTTTTTTTAATAACTATAATATTTCGATTACTATTTTCAAATGGTAATCGAAAATTAATTATATTAGATAATCTTCCTCCTAATAAATTAATTGTTTTTTTAGAAGACTCTAACTCTTCTTTAATATTTCCTTTTAAAGGAATAATATAACCTCCTAATTTAGTAAATGGTAGTGATAACTCTAATAATATTTTTAAATCAGCAACACCTCTTGATGTTACAATATCAAAATATTCTCTTTTTTCTCTTATATAATCTTCACTTCGAGCATTAATTATATATAAATTATCTTTTATATCCAACTTTTTAGCTAACTGATTAAGAAATATTGTTTTTTTACGGTTAGAATCTAATAAAGTTATTTTTAAATGTGGATAAAATATTTTAATCACCATTCCAGGAAATCCAGCCCCTGTTCCAATGTCAAGTAATGTTTTATATTTATTTAAATCCAAAGCTTTAGCAATTGTTAATGAATCATAAAAATGTTTTAAATACACCAATTCTTCTTCAACAATCGAAGTTAAATTTGTATGAGAATTATATTCTATTAAAAATTTACAATAAATTTCCAACTTTTCTAGTTCTTCATTTGTTACTTTAATATTTAACTTTGATAACTCTAAAATAAAATCCTTTTTATTCATTTTTACTATATTCTTTCTTTAAATATATAACTAACATTGAAATATCAGCAGGGTTAACACCACTTATTCTACTTGCTTGAGCTATTGTTAATGGTTTAATTTGATTTAATTTTTGTCTAGCTTCAGTAGCAATGTTTTTGACTTTATCATAATCTAAATCCTCAGGGATTTGTTTTTTTTCAAGTTTAAGTAATCTTTCAATATCTTTATTAGTTTTATTTATATATCCTTCATATTTTATTAAAAATTCTGTTGTTTCAATTATATCTTCTGAATATTTATTAGTAATTAATTTACTATTAAAACAGTCTTTGATTTTAAATTCAGGTCTTTTTATTAATTCAAATAAACTATAACCACTTGTTAATTGCTTTTCTTTAATTTTATTTAAAATATCTAAAGGAATATTTTTTTTAGATAATCTTTTGGTTTTTAATTCATTTATTAATTCATTTATATTTTTTTCTTTTTTAATTAATTTATTATATTGAGTTTTATTTATTAGCCCTACTTCATAACCATATTTTCTTAATCTTAAGTCAGCATTATCATGTCTTAAAATAAGGCGATATTCGGCTCTGGAAGTTAATAATCGATATGGTTCAATAGTACCTCTTGTTACTAAATCATCTATTAGTACACCAATATAAGATTCATTTCTTTTTAAGATAAGGGGTACCTTATTTTGTAATTTTAATGAAGCGTTAATTCCCGCAATAAGCCCTTGTCCTGCTGCTTCTTCATAACCACTAGTACCATTAATTTGTCCGGCAGTAAATAAATTATTAATTATTTTAGTTTCTAAAGAAGGTTTTAAATGAAGGGGATTAATAGCATCATATTCAATTGCATAAGCATATTTCAATATTTTAGCTTTTTCTAAACCAGGTAAACTATGTACTAATTTATCTTGAACATCATAAGGCATACTGGTTGAAAAACCTTGAATATATATTTCATTAGTAAATTTACTTTCTGGTTCTAAAAAAAGTTGATGCCTTTCTTTATCAGCAAATCTAACTATTTTATCTTCAATAGATGGGCAATACCTAGCACCTATTCCTTTAACATTACCACTATACATAGCTGATTTTTTTAAATTATCTTTTATGATCTTATGAGTTTCTGGTGATGTATACGTTACATAACATAACTCTTGATTATTAACATCATATAAGGGTGGATTATCAAAACTAAAAGTAAGAGGATTTAAATCTCCATATTCAGGTTTTAATTTAGAATAATCAATAGAATTTTTTTCTATTCTTTGCGGTGTTCCAGTTTTTAATCTTAAAATTTCAAAACCTTGCTTTTTTAAATTATTACTTAATTTTAGTGATCTTCTTTCACCATGAGGTCCTTCTTTTTTAATTTCCGATCCCACTAAAACATTACTTTTAAGATATGTTCCCGTTGTTAATATTAACGATTTACAATTAATGGTTTTATGATTTTCTAAAATTACTCCTTTGATATTGTTATCGGTTACCATTATATCTTCAACCATAGCTTCAATAATAGATAAATTTTTTAATTTTTTTAATTCTTTTAACATTTCTTGAGGATAAATCTTTTTATCAGCTTGGGCCCTTAAAGATCTTACCGCTGGGCCTTTTGAATTATTTAGCATTTTTATTTGAAAATGACTTCGATCAGCAATTTTACCCATAATTCCGCCTAAAGCATCTATTTCTCTAACTACTATTCCTTTTGCAGTTCCTCCTATTGAAGGATTACAAGGCATATCGGCAATATTTTTAATATTAGAAGTAATTAATGCAACATTAAAATTCAACTTTGCTGCAGCATAAGAAGCTTCACAACCTGCGTGACCTCCTCCTACAACAATTATATCGTATTTATTTTTCATAAAAGCCTACTTTCCTAAACAAAAACGAGAAAACATTTCATCTATTAAATCATCTTTATAAACAGCTCCGATTATTTCTCCTAATGTTTCATAGCATTCTTTAAGATCTATCGTTACCATATCAATAGAAACACCTTCATTTAAGTTGGATATTGCATTTTCTATGGCTGTTTTAGCTTTTTTAGTTAAAGATATTTGTCTAGCTGATGATAAATATGAATAATCTTTAGTATCTAAATAATTTATATTAAACATTTCTATTATTTTGTTTTTTAATTCATTAAGTCCGTTTTTTGAAATTGTATTTCCCATTACAATATTATAATTATTAAATTCATCAAAATTATTTTTACTGCTAATATCGTTTTTATTAACAAATATAATTATTTTTTTATGCTTTAATTCTTTAATTTTTTTAATATCTTCTGATAAATCTGTAATTGTATTATCAATAACATATATTATTAAATCCGCTTTTTCGCTTGTATCAAGACTTTTTTGGACACCTATTTTTTCTACAAAATCGGTAGTATAACGCAAACCAGCAGTATCTATTATATTTAATAATATCCCGTTTAAATTTATTTTACCTTCAATAATATCTCTAGTAGTACCAGGAATATCAGTTACAATTGCTTTATCTTCTTCTAATAATGTATTTAAAATACTACTTTTACCTACATTTGGTTTACCTAAAATAACAATATCAATCCCATTTTTGATTAGTTTACCATTTTCTGATTCCAATATTAGCTCATTAATATAAAATAATATTTTATCTAGATTAGGCAATAAATTTTGATTTGTCATTATTTCAATATCTTCATATTCAGGATAATCAATATTTACTTCAATACTAGCCTGGATTTCAATTATATTTTTTCGGATATTGTTTATTTTTTCTGATAATTTACCTTCTATTTGATTTATTGCAAGTTTCCTTGCTTTTTCGGTTTCCGAATTGATAATATCACTAATTGCTTCTGCTTTTAATAAATCTATTCGACTGTTTAAAAAAGCTCTTTTAGTAAATTCTCCAGGTTCAGCTAGTTTACAGCCTTTATTTAATAATATTTCTAAAACTTTATTTGTTGTAGAAATACCACCATGACAATTTATTTCTACTATATCTTCAGTTGTATAAGTTTTTGGTGACTTCATTATTGTGATTAAGACTTCATCTATTTTATTATTATTTTCTACTATGAATCCATAATGAATAGTGTGGCTTTTTACTTTTGTTAGATTTACACCAGAAAAAATGCTATTTACAATGTTTATAGCTTCTTTACCACTTATTCTAATTATAGAAATTGCTCCTGTTCCTACTGCAGTAGAAATAGCACAAATTGTAGTATCCATAGATTACACCTCGCACGTATTATAACACATTTACTTATTGCAGAAAATAAAAAAAGGAATTAATCCTTTTTTGGTTTTACAATAATATGGCGGTTTGGTTCTTCGCCTTCGCTTTCAGTTTTTATTCCTTTATAATCAGTTAATATATTATGTACTATTCTTCTTTCATAAGAATTCATATTTTCCATAACTACTGGGGTTTTAGTATTTTTTACTTCCCTAGCAATATTTTTAGCTAATCTTTCAATATGTTGAATTTGATTGTTTTTATAATTCTCAACATCTAAATTAATATATGGATATAACCCGATTTGATTATATATTGCTTGTTTAGAGATTAATGTTAAGGCAGATAAAGTTTGACCATTTTTACCAATTAAGATAGCATTATTATCAGAATACATTTTGATATTAATTTGTTTATTTCTAATATTTGTTTCAAAAGATACCGTTATACCTAGATCTTTAAAAATATTTGCTAATAAATCTTTAATATAACTAGTTAAATCAGAAATTTTAACTATCGTAAATTTTAAACTTTCACTTTTAAATATACCGCCTTTTTTGACTTCTTTTTTAGATAATATTTCTTCTTCTGATACTTTTAAATCTTCTAAAACTTTTGATAATATTTCTTTTTCGATTTTTCCTTCATATAAATATAATTCCATACTATTTAACACTCCGTTTCTTTATATAAAAATTTTGGACTACAGCAAAGGCGTTTGTTATAACCCAATAAAGAGCTATTGCTGTAGGTAAACTAAAGGAAGCTATTGAAATAAAAATTAACATAAAATTGGTCATAAATTTCATTTGCTGTTCTTGTGCTGGACTTCCCATCGAATTCATATTAAATTTAAATGATAAATAAGTAGTTAATATTATTAAAGCTATTAATATTAAATATAAGTAATTTCCTTCTTTTATTCCTACTAAAGGTGTTGTTCCTAATTGTAATGTCCATAATGTTTCTTCAAATATCACCGGCACTCTATTTATAGCTTCTAAAAATGCTAAAAATATTGGGATTTGAATAAAAGCAATCAAACAACTTCCAAGTGGACTAACTTTATGTTTTTTATAAATTAACATCATTTCCTGACTTTTTTTCATCATTGAATCTGAATCAGTCTTATCTTTGTATTTTTTTTCTAAACTATTTAATTCTGGTTGAGCATCCTTCATATTTTGAGATTGTTTTGCGGTCTTAACTGTTAATGGAGTTAAAATTAATCTAATTAATAAACCAACAATCATTATTGCAAAACCATAATTTTGTACTATTTCCCCTACTTTGATTATGTACCAAGCTAATGGTATAACAAAAAATTGCGCCCACAAACCGCTATACGAATCTGAGTTATAAATTTTTAAATCTTCACAATCAGGAAGAGCGGCTATTTTATATTCTAGATTTTTATCATATTTATTATATAAATCAATTAAATTTTTATTTTCTGGTTTACATAATATATTACCAGGAATACTCTGTCCAGTAATTTCGTTGATTACTCTTTTGTTATTATCATCTTTTACATATGTAGTACAGCCAGTTAATATAAACACCATTAAAAATAATAATATTAATAATCTATTTCTATATGTTTTTCTCATTTATCCACCTTATTTATTAAAGAAAGTAAATTTTCTTTTTTTTGTTGATAATTTAAATTTAAACAATCTTTCCTAATCATTATAATATAATCTTGATCTTTTTTAAACTTTATTTTTATTTCTTTAATTATTTCTCTCGTTTGTCTTTTTAATTTATTTCTAATTACAGCGTTACCTATTTTGGTTCCTACTGCTATTCCAAATCTACTATTATCTTCTTTTTTATGATTATAATAAACGACATAATACTTATTTTTTTGAAAATCACCTTGCTTTATTATGTTATCAAATTCAATTGATTTTTTTATTCTTTCATCAATTTTCATATAATAGTCATCTCCCATTTAGAATAAAAACCACTTGTGTGGTTATCTAGACAAAATTTTACGTCCTTTTTTTCTACGATTTTTTAAAATATTGGTTAATTTACGCGCAAAAAAGCCATGTTTTTTCTTTTTTTTACGAGAATTTGGTTGAAATGTTCTTTTCATTTTTGCACCTCCACATCCATTAAACTTTTTTAATTATATTATATTGCAGCAATTAAGTCAATCAAAGGTTTTATTGGTAAAATATAAACAAAAATGTTAATAATGTTTTTTAATGTTAATATTAATTTGTTGATATTGTTGATAAGTTATTTTTTTTACGTTAATATAAGGTTGTTTTTGTTTATAAGTGTGTTGATATCCTGTTGATATCAAGTCTATATTTTATTAATACTATCTTTTTGAACAAAACTGTTTTAAAATTAATTTAGTAAGAAAAATAATCGCAAGTGGGGTGGTTATATGGATAATAATTTATTATGGTCAAACTTTTTACAAATAATTAAAACTAAAATCTCTCCGGTTTCTTATGATACTTGGTTTAAAGATACGAAAATAATTAAACAAGATAATAATATTTTATCAATTCAAGTTCCAATGATTTTTCATAAAAAATTTTTAAACGATACTTATTATGATTTAATTGATGAAATAATAACTAATTTAATTGGTAATAGTTTTGATCTTGAATTTCTAACCGAAGAAGAATTTAATAATGAAGATAATAATATAATAAAAGAAACAATCGATACTGAATATACAAGAATTAATTCTAATTTAAATCCTAAATATACTTTTGAGAATTTTGTAATAGGGGATAGTAATAGATTTGCACAAACTGCAGCTGTTGCAGTTGCAGAACAACCAGGAAAAATATATAATCCTTTATTCATTCATGGTAAAAGTGGATTAGGAAAAACTCACTTAATGCATGCAATTGGAAATTATGTGATGCAAAATAGCAATAAAAAAATTCTATATGTTACAAGCGAAGAATTTATTTCTGATTTTATTGGGATTAATAAAAAAGATGAAAATAATCTACCTGTTATTGAACATTTTAAAGAAAAATACCGAAAGATTGATGTTTTAATAATTGATGATATTCAATTTCTAGGGGGAGCTGAAAAAACTCAACAAGAATTTTTTCATACTTTTAACAATTTATACGACTCTAATAAACAAATTATTATTAGTTCAGATCGATCTCCTGATGATTTAAAATTATTAGAAGATCGATTACGAACTAGATTTAGATGGGGTTTAACTGTAGATATTTATCCTCCGGATTTTGAATTAAGATGTAAAATATTAAAAGATAAAATGGCTGGACACGAAGTTGCTAATTTAGTTAATAAAGATGTAATTGAATATATTGCTACAAATTGTGAAAATGATGTGAGACATTTAGAAGGTGCTATAACAAGATTATATGCTTATGCTGCTATTATGGGACCTGATGAAATAAATTTAAATTTTGCTACTGAAGCATTAAAAGATTATATAGGTACTTCACTTTATATAACTAATAATATTACCAAAATACAAAAAGCTGTTGCTGATTATTATAAAATTACAATAGATGATTTAAAAAATAAAAAAAGAACAGCTAATATTAATTTACCAAGACAAATTGCTATTTATCTATGTCGAATGACAACTGAAGAGACAATTGTAAAAATTGGATTAGAATTTGGTAATAGAAATCATTCAACTGTATTACATGCTTATGATAAAATTAATAATGAATTAAAAATTAATAATACATTAAAAGAGGAAATAAATGAAATAAAAAATATGATTGTTAATTAAAGTTGAAAAATAATAATTTGTAAACATTGTGTTTCTAACATATATAATACAAAAATTTAAATTTTCAACATTATAGACAGTAATAATAATAATATTTATAAAAAAGAAAGAAGGTATTTAAATGAAATTAGTAATAGAGAAAAATATTTTATTAGAAAAATTAACAAATGTTATGAGAGCTATTTCTTCTCGAAATTTAATTCCAATCTTAAATGGAGTAAAATTCGAATTAAAAAAGGAAGGATTATATTTAACAGCAAGTGATAGTGATTTAATAATTCAATCATTTATTGATAAAAAAGACATAAAAACTATTAAAGAAGTTGGAGTTATAATAATTCAAAGTAAATACTTATTAGATATTATAAGAAAATTACCAAATGGAGATATTAATATTGAGGTAATAGATGGATTAAAAATAATTATAAGTACTGATAATACTATATTTAATTTAAATTGTTTAAATAATGAAGATTATCCACAATTAAAATTTGAAGAAATTAATAATCCTATTAATTTAGAAAGTGATCTATTAAAAAAAATAATTCATCAAACTTTATTTGCAATATCTAATCAAGAATCTAGACCATTATTAACAGGAGTAAATTTAAAATTAGTAGATAATAAATTAAATTGTATAGCAACAGATTCTTACCGATTAGCTAAAAAGACAATCGAATTAGAAAAAAATTACGAAAATTTTGATATTGTAATTCCTGGTAAAAACTTAAATGAATTAAATAAATTATTATCAGAAAATAATATTGTTGAAATTCATCCATTTATTAACAAAATAATCTTTAAATATAAAGATTATATTTTTCAATCTAATTTATTAAGTGGGGTATATCCAGATACTATGAATTTTATTCCAAAAGAATTTAATTTTATTTTAACTACATCATTAGTAAGTTTTATGAGTGCAATTGATCGAGCTGCTTTATTAACCCAAAATAAAGATAAAAATATTGTAAAAATGGAAACAAAACCAAATGAAGTATTAATATCATCTTTTGCTAGTGAAATTGGAAAAGTAGAAGAAAAATTATTAGTAGATAAAAATAATAATGAAAATATCTCGATCTCATTTAGTTCAAAATATATGTCGGAAGCTTTAAAAACATTTGAAGAAGAAGATTTGTTAATTTTATTAAATTCAGATTCACAACCAATAATTTTAAAATCTATTAAAGATGAAACTTTAATACAATTAATTTTACCGATAAAAACCTATTAAAAAACTAAAATTATATATTTTACCAAAATACGACATAATTCGACAAAGTATTATGATTTAATAAACTTTTGTTGGGAGGTGAAATGTATGAATGATTATGAAATAAATGAAAAAACTTTAGCAATAGTACCTTTTAGTAATTATAAATCAATAATTTATGAATCACATGACTGTTTTATATTAGAAAAATCAGTATCAAAAATTATGGATTCTAGTTGTAAATATTATGGAAGTACTTTTGAAGGTCGACAAAAAGGAACAGCTTTCTTAACTGGAATAAGATATAAAGCACCAATAATAATTTCGGAAGAAAATAATATAATTTTTTTTCCAACATCATCACCAAGGTTAAAAGAATGTGCTTGGATCAGTTTAAATAATATTAAAAAATTTTATGATAAAGAAACAAAAATGTTAATTGAATTTATGAACAAAGAAACAATAGAAATTGATATTTCTTCTAATATTTTAAGAAATCAAATTTTTAGAGCTTCAATGCTTGATTCAGTAATAAGAAAAAGAAGCATTAATCGATAAAAAAGATTTAAAAAATGCTTTTTTTATGTTATAATTTAAATAGGTATAGGAGTACTAGAATACCTGTTTTATTTTTATAAAGACTTAAAAAGGGGGAAAAATGCAAATCTTACAATTAAAACTTATTAATTTTAGGAATTACAAACAAATTATTTTCAATTTTTCTCCTAAAAAAAATATTATTTTAGGTAATAATGGCTTGGGTAAAACAAATATTGTAGAAGCTATATATTATTTAGCTTTAACAAAATCATTTAGAGTTAATAATAATTTATTTTTAATTAATAATGAATCAAATTATTCTATTATTGAAGGAGATATTAAAGATAAAATAACAAATAATTATAAAATTATTATTGAAAATAAAAATAAAAGAGTTTTTATTAATAATAATCAAATACAAAAATTAAGTGATTATATTTCTAAAGTTAATATAATTAATTTTAATCCAGAAGATTTAAAATTAATTAAAGATAGCCCAAGTATTCATAGACAACTTATTAATATTGAAATATCTCAATTTGATAATATTTATTTAAAGAATTTATCAATATATAACAAAATCTTAAAACAAAGAAATAGTTATTTAAAAAATTTATCTTTTAAAAAAAATTATAATTGTGAATATTTAAATATTTTAACTGAAAAGTTAATTGATTATGGTATTAATATATATAATTTAAGAAAATTATATATCGAAAATATTAATAAATATTTAAATAGTAATTTTAAAAAAATTACCAGTAAAGAGGGTTTAATTTTAAAATATATATCGAATTATGAAAATTTAACCAAAGAAGAATTAATGAAAAAATATAAAAATCTTTATCAAAGTGATATTAATTACGGAAAAACAAATTATGGTGTTCACTTAGATGATTTTGTATTTTATTATCAAAATGTAATTGCAAAAAATTATTTATCTGAAGGTGAGCAAAAAAATGTGGTTATAGCTTTTAAATTAGCAGAAATAAATATTTTTATTGATATTAAAAAAACCATACCAATATTAATTTTAGATGATTTATTTAGTGAACTTGATATAAATAAAATTAATAAGATTTTTAAATTATTAAAAAAAAACTTACAAATATTTATAACTACAACAGATATTAATAATATTAATGATAAAACATTACAAAATAGTAAAATATTCAAATTAAAAAAAAATAATAGTATAAAGGAGATAATATATGAATGAACATTATAATGAAAAAGATATTCAGATTTTAGAAGGATTAGAAGCTGTTAAGAAAAGACCTGGTATGTATATTGGAACAACAAGTTCAAAAGGACTTCATCATTTAATATGGGAAATAGTTGATAATGCCATAGATGAAGCAATGGCAGGATATTGTGATGATATTGAAATCATAATTAATAAAGATAATTCAATAACAGTAAAAGATGATGGAAGAGGAATACCGACTGGTATACATGAAAAAACTGGATTATCAACAGTTGAAACAGTTTATACGATTCTTCATGCTGGTGGAAAATTTGGTGGTGGAGGATACAAAGTATCTGGTGGATTACATGGAGTAGGGGCATCTGTAGTAAATGCTTTAAGTAGTTGGTTAGAAGTATATGTATATCAAAATTCAAAAGTGCATTATATGAAATTTGAAAATGGAGGAGATCCTGTTACCCCATTATCTGTTATAGATAAATGTGATGCTAATAGAACAGGAACAACAGTGACTTTTAAACCAAATCCAGACATATTTAAAGAAACTACTATTTTTGATTATGACATTATAAAGAATAAAGTAAGAGAATTAGCTTTTTTAAATAAAGGATTAAGAATATTACTTATTGATGATCGAGAAATAGAAAATAAAAAAGAAGAATTTTTATATAATGGTGGCTTAATAGAATATGTTAAATATTTAAATAGAAATAATCAACCTATTCATGATGTTATTATAAATACTGAAGGTGAAAAAGATGGTGTTTCAATTGAAGTGGCTTTGCAATATAATAATTCTTATAATAATACCTTATTATCATTTGTTAATAATATAAATACCCATGATGGGGGAACTCATGAAGAAGGTGTTAGAAATACTTTAACAAGAATAATTAATAATTATGCTAAAAATAGTAAAATGTTAAAAGATAATGATGATACATTTACAGGTGATGATACTAGAGAAGGTCTTGTAATGGTCATATCTTGTAAACATCCCGATCCACAATTCGAAGGACAAACTAAAGGTCGTTTGGGAAATAACGAGGTTAGGAAAATCGCTTCAGATGTTTTTGGTCAAGAATTAGAAAGATATTTTTTAGAAAATCCAATTGTGGCTAAAAAAATAGTGGAAAAATCAATGCTTGCATCGAGAGCAAGAGTTGCTGCAAAGAAAGCTCGAGAATTATCTAGAACTAAGGGTGGCCTTGATTTGACAAATCAATGGGGAAAATTAGCTGATTGTTCAAGTAAAGATCCTTTTGAAAGAGAATTATTTATTGTCGAAGGGGATTCAGCAATGGGTTCTGCCAAACTAGGTAGAAACCCTAAAACCCAAGCAATACTACCTATAAAAGGTAAAATTCTAAACGTCGAAAAATCAAGATTAGATAAAATTTTATCAAATGAAGAAATTAGAAGTTTAATAACAGCTTTTGGAACAAGCATTGGAGATGAATTCGATATTAATAAGTTAAGATATAATAAAATAATACTTATGACTGATGCTGATGTTGATGGTGCTCATATTAGAACATTATTATTAACGTTTTTATATCGATTTTTTAAACCTTTAATAGAAAATGGACATGTTTATGCGGCTCAACCTCCATTATTTAAAATAACTCATGGAAAGACAATAAAATATGTTTTAAATGATCAAGAAAAAGACGATTATTTAGAAAAGCTTCCTGAAGATATTAGAAAAAAGACAAATATTAATCGCCAAAAAGGTCTTGGTGAAATGGATGCTATTGATTTAAGAGTAACTACAATGGATATTAATGAAAGAATATTATTAAAAATAAATATAGATGATGCAATTTTAGCTGACGAGATGTTTACTATCTTAATGGGTGAAGAAGTAGAACCAAGAAGAAAATTTATCGAAGAAAATGCATTAAATGTTAAAAATCTTGATATATAGGAGGTAAAAATGGAAAATGATATAAATTCAGATAAATATAATGAAATTAATATAGATAGTGAAATAAAAAATTCATTTTTAGATTATTCAATGAGTGTTATTGTATCTAGAGCTATACCGGATGTTAGAGATGGTTTAAAACCAGTTCATAGAAGGCTTTTATATACATTTCATTCTGAAGGAATAACTTATGATAAACCTCATAAAAAGAGTGCTACAAGTTGTGGTAAAGTAATGCAATATCACCCACATGGTGATGCGGCTATTTATGATACTATGGCAAGGATGGCTCAAGGTTTCACATATCGATATCCTTTGATTGATGGCAAAGGAGCTTTTGGAGCACCAGATGGATCTAGTCCAGCTGCAGCGAGATATACAGAAGCCAGATTAGCAAAAATTTCTAGTGAAATGTTGAGAGATATAAATAAAAATGCTGTGGATTTTGTTTCTAGTTATGATGATGAAAGTATTGAACCGGTAGTTTTACCATCAAGATTTCCAAATATATTAGTAAATGGAAACATGGGAATTGCAGTTGGAATGGCAACAAATATTCCTCCTCATAATTTAGGAGAATCAATAGATGCCACGATTGCTTATATAAATAATCCAGAAATTTCTGTATTAGAATTAATGGAAAAAATAAAAGGTCCTGATTTTCCTACTGGTGGAACAATACTTGGAAATAGTGGAATAAAAAAAGCTTTTGAAACCGGAAAAGGTAGCATTACAGTTAGAGGAAGAGTAGATATAGAAGAATCTAAAGGTAAAACAAAGTTAATTATTACTGAAATTCCTTATCAAGTAAATTATACAAATATTATTAGAAAAATTGCTGAATTAGTGCGCGATAAGCAAATAGATGGCATAGCAAATTTGACTGATGAGTCTGCTTTAGAAGGTATTAGAATCGTAATAGATGTAAAAAAAGATTATAATCCCAATGTATTATTAAACAATTTATATAAATATACTCAATTACAAACTTCTTTTGGTATTAATTTCTTAATGTTAGTTGATAGAAGACCTAAAACATTAAGTTTAAAAGAGATTTTAGAAAATTACATCAATTTTCAAAGAAGTATAATTATAAGAAGAACTCAATTCGATTTAGAAAAATCTGAGAAAGCTGCTCACATACAAGAAGGTCTTAAAATTGCATTAGATTTTATTGATGAAGTTATTAAATTAATAAGAGGTTCAAAAAAAGATGTCGATGCTAAAAAAGGTTTAATGGAGAGATTTGGTTTATCGGAAATTCAAGCTGAAGCAATTATGGAAATGAAACTTAGAAGGTTAACTGGATTAGAAAAAGAAAAAATTGAAGAAGAATTAAAATCTTTATTAGAAAAAATAAAAGAATTAAAATCTATACTAGCTAGTGATCAAAAAATATCAAATATCATTATTGATGAATTAACAGAAATTAAAGAAAAATATTCAGATGATAGAAGAACCATAATAGATATGACCTCATTAGAATATATTGAAGATGAATCTTTGATACCAGAAGAAAACATAATGATTACTTTAACAGAAAAAGGATATATTAAAAGAATTGTTTCCGAAACTTATAAAACGCAAAATAGAGGCGGTGTAGGTGTAAAGGGAATGTCAACCAATGAAGAAGATTTTGTAGAAAAGATGATTAATTTATCAACTCATGATTATGTTATGTTCTTTACTAATAAAGGAAAGGTATACAGATTAAAAGGATATGAAATCCCTGAGTATTCTAGACAATCGAAAGGATTACCGGTTATAAATTTATTACCTTTAGATAAAGAAGAGGTAATAAATTCAATAATACCTTTATCAACAGAGAATGATTTTAAATATTTTGTTTTTGCAACCAAAAATGGTTTAGTAAAAAGAACAAAAATTGAAGAGTTTAATAATATAAGAGTAACTGGAAAAATTTGTATAAAATTAAAATTGGAAGATGAATTAATTGGTGTTAAAAAAACTGATGGAACATCTAATACTTTATTAGCTTCAGAAAACGGCAAAATGGTAGTTTTTTTAGAAGATCAAATAAGAATTATGGGAAGAACAGCTTCAGGAGTAAAAGGTATAAATTTAGATAATTCTAAATGTATTGGATTAGAAGTTGCAAAAGATGACAGTAATATAATAATAATTACAGAAAATGGTTATGGTAAAAAAACATTAGTTTCTGAATATAGAAAAACTAAGCGTGGTAGTAAAGGGGTAAAAGCACTTAATATTACAGAAAAAAATGGCAAAATTAAATCATTTAAAAGAATAGAGAATAGTGATAATGATATTATGATTATAACTGACGAGGGCACAATAATAAGATTACCTTTAGAACAAATATCTCAGTTAAGTAGAGTGACTCAGGGATCAAGATTAATACATTTAAAAAACAATCAAAAAGTTTCCACATTTACTTTAGTAGAGAAAAATATTGAAGAAACAGAAGAAGTATAAAAAAAAGCGCCGTATAAATGCGGTGTTTTTTTATTTTATATTAATTAATGTTTCACGTGAAACATTAAAAGAGAATGGTTGAATTAAATAATAAATCATATATTTTTAAAATTTTTAGATAAAATATAATATTGCAAAATCAAAAAAATGGTATATAAAATAATTAATCTTATATTTTGGGATATTAAATAAATATATTGTTAAATTATTAAATAAAAAACAATTTAATGTTTCACGTGAAACATAGAAAGAAAGTTAAAAAAATATTATTGTTTTTTTTTAATAAATATATATTACTAAATTAAATGATAATTTTATTTTAAAGAATATATAACAAATTTGCTAAATTATTATATAAATTATTTCCCGGGAAATAATTTTAATGTTTCACGTGAAACATAACATTTGTAAAATTACTAGTGTTATGATATATTAATTATGCACAATATATATGTTATAAATTGGTCAGAATCGGAAGATAGCAGCCACATTAACCTCTGTATATGTGTGCTTTTTTTTAGGAGAAAAATATGGAAATTAAAATAATTAAAATTTTATTTAATTTGGTTAATAAGGCGTATAAAAAGGAGGAAACTCCTGTTGCCGCTGTTATTATATATAATAATAAAATTATTGCAAAATCCTATAACAAAAGAAATAAAACTAATAAAACAATTGATCATGCTGAAATATTGGCAATCCAAAAAGCTAATAAAAAGTTAAAATCATGGAGGTTGAACAAATGTTCGATGTATGTTACAATTAAACCTTGTGATATGTGTATGAATGTTATTAGAGAAGCCAGGATAAATAAAGTATATTATTTAATTAATAGATTAGAAGAAAAAAAAATATATAATAAAACAGAAATTATTCCTTTAAATTCAAAAGAAATCGAAAATTTAAAAGAAAATTATTTGAAAAAAGTAACAAATTTTTGGAAAAACAAACGCAATAAAATATAAACATGATATAATTATTTAAATGGGAGGTTATTATGGATTATAAAGTATTATACAGAAAATACAGACCAAAAGATTTTAATGATCTAGTTGGACAAGATCATATAAAGGAATTATTATTACAATCGATATTAAATAATAAATTATCCCACGCTTTTATATTTAATGGTCCTAGAGGTACAGGGAAAACAAGTACAGCTAAATTATTTGCCAAAATTATAAATTGTACAAATAATTTTGAAGGAATAGCATGCAATAAATGTGTTTCATGTCTAAGTTATGAGGAAACTACAGATATAATCGAAATAGATGCAGCTTCAAATAATGGTGTTGATGAAATAAGAGAATTGAGAGAAAATGTTAAAATATTGCCAGGGATATCTAGATATAAAGTATATATTATCGATGAAGTTCATATGTTATCGACTAATGCGTGGAATGCATTTTTAAAAACATTAGAAGAACCTCCAAAGCATGTTATATTTATACTAGCAACAACTGAAATTCAAAAAATTCCGATAACGGTTTTATCTAGATGTCAGAGATTTGATTTTCAAAGAATATCAAGTGAAGTAATTTTTTTAAAGGTAAAAGAAATTGCCAAAAAAGAAAAAATTAATATAATAGATGAAGCAATCACAGAATTATCAGAGTTATCTAATGGTGGGTTAAGAGACGCGTTAGGAATGTTAGATCAACTTTCTAAACTTAATGATAAAATTACAATAGAAACTTTAAATAATGCTTATGGTTTAGTGACAAATAAAGATGTAAAAGAAATATTTGAAGTATATAAAAAACGAGAAATTAAATTATTAATTGAAAAAATTGATAATTTAAATTCAAAAGGCGTTAAAAGTGAAGTTTTTTTAACTAAAATTCTTGATTTTTTATTACAAGAATTAATAAATTACAAAATAACAAATTCAAAAGAAATTAATAATTTAGAACAATTAATTTTAGATTTAGAAGAATGTTATACTAAAAAAAATAAATATTTAATGATAAAAACTATGATTCTTAAAAATATTGAAGATTTAGTTACTAAATATGAAGTAGTAAATACAGTCGTAGAAGAAAAAAATATTTCCCGGGAAATAATTTCTAATGAAATACAAAATCAAATCAATTTAGAAATATTAAATATTAGAGTAAATAACTCTTTTGTAAATGCTAATTTGAATCTGAAAAAAGAATTTATTAAAAAATGGGATGAATTAACAAATTATTTTTGTACCAATGGGGAAACAAAATATTTATCCTTATTAAAAAATACTAAAGTAGAAGTTGTATCTCCTACAAATGTATTGATATCAACAAAATCTTATAGTAATAGTGTGTTATTTAATTTAATTTGTGATGAAATAGCTGAAAAATGCAAAAAAATAATTGGAGATAGTATAAAAATAATATGTCTTGATGAAGAACAGTGGAAAAAAGTGAAGTCAAAATATATTAAAAATAAGAATCATATTTCATATAATTATATTGAAGAACCCATATTAAAAAAAGATAATAAAGCGATAAATAATGCGACAAATATTTTTGGAAAAGAATTAATAGAAATAAAATAGGAGAGATAAAAAATGAATATGCAAAATTTAATGGCACAAGCAAATAAAATTAAAAGAGATGTTGAAAAAAAACAAAATGAAATTGATAACATGACTTTTGAAGGAAATTCTCAATTTGTTAATGTTAGAATGTCAGGAAAAAGAGAAGTCAAAAATTTAAAAATAAATAACTATATTTTAAAAGATGCTGAAGATCTAGAAATTTTAGAAGACATGATTGTATTGGCTTTTAATGATGCTTTACTTAAGATAGATAAAAAAACAGAAGAAGAATTAGGCGCTTATACTGGCGGTTTAAATGGTTTGTTTTAAAAATGATTTATCCTAAGCCTTTAGAAGAATTAATATTATATTTTAAGAAATTACCTGGTATTGGTGAGAAATCAGCAGAAAGGTTAGCTTTATCGGTAGTTAATTTTACTAATGAAGATAGTGAAAGATTTTCTAACGCAATAAAGAAAGTAAATAAAAATTTACAAAAATGTAATATTTGTGCAAATTTGACTGATAATGAAACGTGTAATATTTGTTCTAATGAACATCGAGATCGTAATTTAATATGTATTGTAGAAGATTATAAAAGTATATTTATGTTTGAAAAAATAGGCAAATTTAATGGGGTTTATCATGTGTTAAATGGGTTAATTTCACCAATTGATGGTATAAATCCAGAAGATATAAACTTAAATTCATTAATTTTAAGATGTGAAAAAAAAGATGAGGATGTTGAGTTAATACTTGCGTTAAAACCTTCTATTGAAGGAGAAGCCACATCAATGTACATAAATAAAATATTAAAAAAACAAAATATAAAAATATCTAGATTGTCATATGGTATACCAATGGGAGCAGAAATAGATTATTTAGATACTTTGACTATCGAAAGAGCGTTAAAAGATCGCCAGATAATATCATAATAAAATATGTGATACATAATATTATTAGGTGAAAAATATGATATTTAAAATAATTAAAAGAATCGTATTTGCAATAGTAATAATTTATAGTTTAGATTTATTTATTAGGAATTTAGGCATTTTTATACCTCTTAATATATATACTGTTTCATCAGTGAGTTTATTAGGATTTCCAGGTTTGATTACTTTAGCTTTGTCATTTTTCTTTTTATTATGAAATGAGGTAAATATGAATTTTAATTTTTATGATTATTTTAATTATTGTTTAAATGTAGATAAATTGCCTCATGCTTTTTTAATTGAAAGCAATAATATTAAAATTACTACAGACAATATCATTGATTATTTATTTGAAAAAAGATTAATTAATAATATAGATTATCAAAAAAATATAAATTTAATATTAATTGAACCAGATGGGACTGAAATTAAATCTCATGATATTGAAATTTTACAAGAAAGATATTCTAAATTACCTATTTATAATAAATATAATATTTATATAATTAAATATGCAGAAAAGTTAAATATGTCAGCAGCAAATAAATTATTAAAATTTTTAGAAGAACCAAATATTAATATAATTGGTATTCTACTGACTGAATATAGTTCTGATATATTAGATACAATTAAGAGTAGGTGCCAATATTTTTTGATAAAAGAGTCATATAAAAGTGTAGATTTAGAAAATGATATTACTGATTTATTGAATTTTATTATTGGTACTAAAGATATCAATAAAGAAATCGAGTTTAAAAAAAAGTATAGTAAATTTCAAAGAAAAGATTTAATTTTTGTTTTTGAATCATTATTAAATGAATCAGAAACAATATTAAATAATGCATGTGATAATTTAAAAAATATTTCGGAAAATATTAATTTAATAAACAAAATATTGCGATTGTTAAAAGGTAATGTTAATATTGATTTAGTTTTAGACAATTTTTTTATAGAATTGAGGTAATAAATTTGAATTTGTGTGGTGTAGTATTTAAAGAAAGCGGTAAAATATATAATTTTTTATTAGAAGATATAAAAGTAAATAAAAATGATTATGTCATTGTTGAAACTGAAAAAGGCCAGCAACTAGGTAAAGTTGTTTCAATATTCGAAAATTTAGGTAAAATAAATAAATTAAAGAGTGTTATTAGAATTGCTTCCAAAGCAGATTATAATAAACATTTAAAAAATTTATCAGATGCTAAAAATGCATTAATGGAAACTAGAAAAGAAATTGAGATCTTAGATTTAAAAATGCAAATTATTGATTGTAGTTATACATTTGATCGAAAGCAATTAATATTTAATTTTATTGCAGATGAGAGAGTTGATTTTAGAGATTTAGTTAAAATATTAGCTTCAAAATTTAAAACAAGAATTGAATTACATCAAATCGGTGTACGTGATAAATCTAAAGAAATTGGTGGTATAGGACACTGTGGAAGAGTATTGTGTTGCTCTGATTTTTTAAATTTTATGGAAACTATTTCAATTAATATGGCTAAAAATCAAAACATTGCTTTAAATCCCAATAAAATAAATGGTGCTTGTGGAAGATTGCTTTGTTGCTTATCTTATGAAGACGATATATATACCGAATGCCGTAGTGAACTTCCTAATATAGGGGATATAGTAAAAATTGATGGTATAAACGGTAAAGTTATATATGTTGATATATTAAATCAAAAATACAAAGTAAATCTAAATAATGAAATAAAAGAAATCAAAGTAAAAAACGGCTGTAAATAAAATATAATTAGTATAAAATTATTTCCCGGGAAATAATTTTATGTTTTTATTAAATGCAGGAGAGGATTATATGAAATTAATAGTAGGACTGGGAAATATTGGTAAAAATTATATAAATACAAGACATAATATTGGATTTGAGTTATTAGATAGTTTTCTTGGTGATATAAATTGGAAAAAAAAATCTTATGGCTTATACTATAAAGATAAAGATATTATTTATTTAAAACCTACAACATTTATGAATTTGTCTGGAATAGCTATAAACCATTTTATTAAATTTTACAAAATAAATATAAAAGACATTTTAATAATCCATGATGACTTAGATATTAATATTGGTTCATTTAAAATAAAATATAATAGTTCTTCAGGAGGACATAACGGAATTAAATCAATTATTGATGCTTTAAAAACAAAAGAATTTATGAGAATAAAAATTGGAATATCTAATGATAAAGAAATAGATACTAAAGATTATGTTTTAGGACAATTCACTAAAAAAGAAAAAGAATTGATAAATGAAATAAAAAATAACATATATGATGTAATTATAGATTTTAAAGAAAATAAATCAGTAAATTATTTAATGAATAAATACAATAATAAAACAAAATAAAATAATTTGAGTTTTAGATTTTTTATATTTTTAAAAGGTTATTTGCATGATTATTACAAAATATATTTAAAAATAAAATTTTATAAAGGAAATATATATGGAAGAAATATTTAATAAATTTAAGAATATTGATGTTGATAATATTTATGGATTGACTGACGAATTAAATACTTTATTTATATTAAAATATTATAAAAAAACTAAACGAAATATATTAATATTAACAAGTTCAGTATATCAAGCTAATAAATATTATAAGAAAATGAAAACTTATACAAAAAATGTTTTCTTTTTTCCAATGGATGATTTTTTAACTTCAGTAGCTGTTTCCACATCACCTGAATTTAAAGCTCAAAGACTTCAGACTATTAATAATATAAATAATAATCAGCCTTGTATAATAATTACAAATTTAATGGGATTTTTAAAATATATTCCAAATAAAAATGATTTTGATAAATCAATAATAAATTTAGAAGAAAAAATGATAATAAAAAGAAATAAGTTAATAGAGGTTTTAGATTATATTGGCTATCAAAAAGAATCTTTAGTAACATCAACTGGAGAATATTCGGTTAGAGGTTTTATTATTGATGTTTTTCCATTCAATTATGATAATCCGATTCGTATAGAATTTTTTGGTGATGAAATTGAAAGTATAAGAGAATTTAATTATGACACTCAATTATCAACAAAAAAATTAAATGAAATAAAAATATTACCATATAAAGAAATAATTTCAAAAAATTATTTTTCTATATATGATTATTTAGATGATCCTGTTGTATTTAAAATTGATAATGAATTAATAAATAACTCTTATAAACATCTTCAAGAAGAAATATTTAATTATAAAACTATTAATAAAATTGATTCAAATTACAAGTACATGTTTTATTTAGATGAGATTTTAGTGAAAAAATCTATAAACATGAATAATATTGGCCTAAATAAAGCAAATTCGATTTCTTATTCATCTCAAGCGATAGAATATTTTAATGGTAATATAAATCTATTAAAAAACTTTGTGATGTCAAAAATAAATATAAACACGATAATTTTTATGACTACTAACGAAAAATTAATAAGTAAAATAGTTAAATTATTTGATAATAATATTTGTTTAGATAAAATTTCGAAAAATAAAATTAATATAATTAAAAAAAATATTAATGAAGGTTTTATTATTAATAATTCTATTTATATAAGTGAAAATGACATTATTAAAAATAATAAAATAGATAATAAACAGAATATTATTAAAATTGGGACAAAAATAAAATCTTTTTCTGATTTAGTTAAAGGAGATTATGTTGTTCATCGTGACTATGGAATTGGAATATATGACGGCGTGATAACTTTAGAAGTAATAGGATATAAAAAGGATTATATATTAATTAAATATCTGGGTAATGATAAAGTTTATGTTCCTGTAGAAAAAATAAATACGATATATAAATATTCTGATCGGGATGGTGCTAAACCCAAAATTAATAAGTTAGGAAGTTTAACATGGGAAAAAACTAAAAAAAATGTTAAAGAAAAAATTACTGATATTTATGATGAATTATTAAACTTATATACTAATCGGGTAAAAGAAACTGTAACCCCTTATTTATATTTCCCGGAAGAATCAGAATTTAGTAAAGATTTTGAATATACTGAAACGCTTGATCAAATTAAATGTATAAGAGAAATTGATGAGGATCTTTCTAAAGATATTCCAATGGATCGTTTATTATGTGGTGATGTAGGGTTTGGTAAAACTGAAGTGGCTTTTAGAAGTATTTTTAAAACCGTAATGAATGGTTTTCAAGTTGCATATTTATGTCCAACCACGATTTTATCTAAGCAACAATATGAAGTGGCTATTAAAAGATTTGCTAAATTCAACTTAAATATAAAACTTTTAAATAGATTTACTAATAATAAAGAAGCCGAAAATATTTTTGCCGGTTTGCAAAATGGTAAAATAGATATAATCTTCGGAACTCATCGTTTATTAAATAAAAATATTAAATATTTCGATTTGGGACTACTTATTATTGATGAAGAACAAAGATTTGGCGTAATGCAAAAAGAAAAAATAAAAGCTATTAAAAAGAATGTTAATGTTTTAACTTTATCTGCAACCCCAATTCCTAGAACTTTAAAAATGTCTATGTCTGGTTTAAAAGATTTATCAATTTTAGATACACCTCCAGAAGATAGATTACCTATTCAGACTTATGTACTTGAAGAAAATGATATTTTGATTAAAGATATAATATATAAAGAAATGTCTCGAAATGGCCAAGTGTTTTTATTATATAATAATGTTAAAAAAATCGAAGATATGTATTTTAAAATAAAAGAACTGGTTCCTGATGCTAAAATTAACTTTGCTCATGGTCAAATGAAGAAATCGCAATTAGAAACAATAATTGAGAATTTTATAATGTATAAATTTGATGTTTTAATATGCTCTACCATAATTGAAACCGGTATCGATATTCAAAATGTTAATAGTTTAATTGTTATCGATGCGCAAAATTTTGGTTTAAGTCAATTGTATCAATTAAGAGGTCGAATAGGTAGAAGCAATAAAATTGGTTACTGTTATTTAATGTATAATAAGAATAAAGTATTAAATGATCCAGCAATTAAAAGATTAAAAGCTATAAAAGAATTTACTGAATTGGGAAGTGGATATAAAATTGCTCTAAGAGATTTATCTATAAGAGGAGCAGGCGATTTATTAGGAAGAGAGCAAGCGGGTTATATAGATTCAGTAGGATTTAATTTATATACTCAAATGATTAAAGAAGTAGTAGAAGAAATAAAAGGAGAAAAGAAAATTAACCAAGAAGATAAACAACCATTATTAATGGTTGATACTCATATTTCTCCTAATTATGTAGCTGATGAAAATATTCGAATTGAAATTCATAATTTAATAAATAAAATCGAAGATCTTAAGTCATTAAAAGAAGTAAAATCAGAAATTGAAGATAGATTCGGAACTATTGATAATAAAGTAGAAATATATATGTATGAAGAATGGTTTGAAAAAATAACAGAAAAATTAAATATAAAAAAAATAATACAAACAAAAGATAAAATAGAAATATATTTATCTCAAGATTTATCTTCAAAAATTAATGGCGAAAAATTGTTTCTTCAAACTTATAATATTAATGAAAATTTTAAAATAAAATATCAAAGAAGTAGTATCATTATAAGTTTGAAAATCAATAATAGAAAACAACATTTTATATATGATTTAGTAGATCTATTATTAGCAATTAAAACTCATATTGAATAAAAAATAAAAAAAGAAGCACACTACATTTAAGTGGTGTAGAAGATGAACGAAAATGGTTATATAAGAAAAATAGATGAATTAGGTAGAATAGTAATTCCTAAGGAATTGAGACAAAGATTAAGAATTCTAGAAGGAGAAAATTTAATTATTAATTGTATTGATAAGAATATTAAGGTTTCAAAATTTTCTTATGTAGTTAATAATGAAAATTTTATTAAAAAAATCGGTGATACTTTTAATTTGGTATTTAATTATAATATAATAATTACTGATTTAGATAATATTATATATAGTAATAATGAATTTAAAAATTTAAAATTAAATAGTTCGTTAAATAAATTAATTAATGTAAAAGATTTAAAAGACACTAAAAAAATAAAACTTAACAATGAAATTATAATAAACGGTAATATATTTGTCGAAGAAATTATTGCATCATCAACAGTAATTGGTATAGTTATTATTTATACATCAGAAAATATTAGTTTATTATCTTTTTCTAAATTTATAGCAAAAATAATAAGTGCTCATATTGAATGTATTTAAGCTTTCTTGAATTAATAAAATGGTAACAAGTTAGTGTAAAGAGGTTTGGGGATTATTTAGAAAGAAAATGATAATTATTATTGTTTTTTTTTAAATATTTATATTAAATCTCTAATGCTCGTGAAATTGATTTAAGTGCAGTGTTATAAATATAT
>JAQVZB010000007.1 GCA_029004695.1 Bacilli bacterium
ACTTTAATATATTTACAGCATCATAAATTAAATAAATTCACCATAAATAAAGGGATTCAAAAATGCCGTGAAAGTCATAGAGTAACTTTAGAAGATAAAGAAATGCTACTAAAATATAAAGTTAAATGAATATAATTATTTTATAATAAAAAGCAAACTATAAAAGTTGAATATTTTTTTTAATAGAGCATTGATTATCGTGATTAGACAAACAATACTGAATAACTAATTTCATTACTATTATATATTAAAATCCATTACAACTCAATAATTTCCTTAATAATATCTAAAATTAAAGTGAATTTAGATAAATCTATATCGTCATTTGAGAGTATTATTTTTTCAAAAAAATCATTTTTAGTTAATGCATAATTTGTTGATTTATTATCTTCATTACCTATATCATATACTTTTTCTTGATCACAGCCAGACATAACATGAAGTTTCATTTCCCCACAAAAATCTTTTTTGTTACACCTTTTTGTTAAATCTATGCTATTGGCGGTTGTCATAAAGTCATTCCCACAATATAATCTTCTTATTATCCTATCTTCACATTCGATTTCTTTTTTTAAAATGTTGTCTGGATAATAATGTTCAATAGATATTAAATCTTCATTATTTCTTATTTGTGGTTTAGGAATAACAAAAGAGTAAACATTATTTCCCCAATTTTTAAAGTTTTTACCTGGTTCAGTCACCTTTGGTATGATTTTAGTATTATCACTATCAAAGATAAAAATTCGTTTGTTTTGATTTGATATTTTCGATTGAAATAAAGCAACGCTTTCTAAAGTAATATCTCCCATATCCTCTTCATATGTATAAAAATCATATTCATCATTATTTTTTAGCTTTTCTTTAGCATTTTTTATATGTTTCCAATCTGTTTTTCCTTCTGTAATAATTAATGGTTTTTCAAATGTATTGATTATTTCTTTTAATTTTTCAACTTCATTATCTAATTCACTTAATCTTTCATTAGAATTGCTTATTTTATCATAATATTTCTTTATAAGCCTCAAGTCAGAATATTCCTCTGAACTAACTTTAATAATTTTAGGAGATTCATTTTCTTGCCTAAATATTTCATAAAAGCTTGTCTCCTCAGGTGCTAATGCTATTGTAGCTGACGAATGAGTTGTAAGCATTACAACAATTCCTTTATTTATATAATATTCCTTGATAACTGTATAATAATTGTTAATTAATGATGGATTCAACACAGCATCATATTCATCGAGCAATAATAACTTTGTAACATTATCATTTTTCCTATCATAAGTAGTAATTACTAATCTCAAAATAGACTTTTCTCCATCACTTAAATCATTAATACTTCTTTTTTTGTTTAAATCTAATATATCATTCTCAAAAGCATATAGTTGTGGTTCTTCTTTTAAAAACGGAATATTATATTCAAAATCATCTGGAAATCTATAATTAAAGTTTAATTTTGCAAATAATTCATTAATTTCTGTCCAAGGAGCAGTTTTTAACCATTCTTTATTGTTGAAAGTATCGGGAATCATAGCATATTTTCCCTTAATTATTTCTCTAGTCCTACATGATTCAGAAAATATTCTAGTAATGTCATCTATTTCTTCTCTTTCAAATCTTAAAATAAAATCAATTGGTATGCATTTTAAAACCTCGGAATCACTAATTTCGAAAAAATCAGTTGGATGAACGGTTTTCAATGTATCAATAATCTCTTTAATGGAATTCTTAGATATGTTTTTCGAAATTGAACTATTATGATTATTTGGATTTCTTATACTAATTGAACTATTTAAATTGTTTTCATAATAATTATCTTCGGTCATTCCTCTTTCAATACCTAACATTACTTGAATATTTTGAGGATTCGATGTTTTAATACTTTGATATGAGGTATATAAGCTTTTATAATTGTGATATATATTTAATATTATTTGATTGTATTGCTTTACTGATTCATAATCATAGTATCCAAAATTAGGTAGTGATATATTATCCTTAAAACTATATTTAATTATATTATTTAAAAATATTCTTTTGTTATTGATATATATTTCTGAATTTCCATTTTGAATGCTTTCTAACAATTGACTTTTACCAGCACCATTTATTCCGGAAATTAATATCAAATTTCCACTAAAAAAGAATGTGCTTCCTGCTTTAAAACTTTTATATTCATTAATAACGTTTATTATTACTTCATTGTAATTCATACATATCACTTCCTTATATAAATTATATCATATTTATACTATTTTATTAATTAGGAAAATGATTAAAAATATATAATAATAGCTACAAATTATATATTTTAATGATATAATTATTTAATTAAAGTATGGTGGAAGCAATGACAAAAAATTACAAATATAAGCTAGCAAGTTTTTTGCTTCCTAATTTTTAATAAAGAATTTGAACATTTGGATTTTAATCAGGCAAAAAAATTATGTGCAAAATTTAAAGAAATAGGATTCAATACAGAGGAAAGTTACTTTCAATATTATTGAATAAAAATAATAAGTTATTAGTTAATTATATTGATACTCCACAAAAATATAAGAGAGTTCCATTTAATAGAAATGCTATTATGATGGATATTCTGCAAAATTTGGAACTAAAAAAAATTGTTTGAGGTGGTTTTCGGTGTTGATTAATACAATGGATTTAATCATATTAAAAGAAAAATTAATTTTAAAAGATATAAGTTAAAAGATTTAAATCATATCCTTATTATGTTCAACAACATAGTAAGGTTTTTTATTTGCTTCTTCATTAATTATATATACAATTATAAATACTTATTAATATTTGTTTTTTATATTACTTCAACATATCCATTAGTTATTTCTAGTTTAATATTCAAAACTCTATTTAATAATTCTAATACTTTTGCAGACGGTTTATAGGGCTAAACGATTTTTATTTTTAACATAAAAATAACTTCTTTCTTTAATTTGAAAGAAGTTATATATATAAGCCGTCAAAAATATAAAAAAACAATCTTAGCAAGTAAATACTTACTAGGGTTGTTGATAAATTCTAATGGAGCAGGTGATGGGAATCGAACCCACGTTATCAGCTTGGAAGGCTGAAGCTCTACCATTAAACTACACCTGCATCAGTAAGTAATATTATACCATATATTACTTACTTTTCAAGATTTTTTTTAATTTTGGAATAATGTTAATGAAACTTTTCCTTTATCAAGCATAATTTCTTCTACATAACAAGTAATTATATCTCCAACACTTAGTACATCTGTGGGATGTTTAATAAATTGTTTACTAATTTTTGATATATGTAAAAGGCCATCATTTTTTAAACCAATGTCTATAAAAGCTCCAAATGAAGCAACATTTCTTACTATTCCTTTTAATTCCATTCCTTTTGCTAAATCTTCTAATTTCAAGATATCACTTCTTAATATTGGGGGATCTATTTCTTCTCTCGGGTCTAGTCCTGGATTTAATAATTCTTTTATAATATCATTCACAGTGTATTCATCTGTATTAAATATGTTTATAAGTTCTTCTTTATTAACATTATCTAATCCTTCTTTAAATTCTTTAGTTTGAATATTTTTAAGGTCTAGTTTTAAATATTTTAAAATATTATTAGTTAAATCATAACTTTCAGGATGGATTCCTGTATTATCTAAAAGATTACTTCCATTATTAATTCTTAAAAATCCGATTGCTTGTTCATAAACTTTTTCTGATGTTAATTTTTTTATTTCTTCGCGTGAAGTAAATTTTGCTTTTTCTTTATACTTCATAATTTTATTGATAATAGGTTTAGTTAACCCTGATATATGTTTTAATATTGATTCAGAAGCAGTATTAATATTAACACCGACATTATTCACTACTTTACTTACAATAAAATTAAGTCCTTCAGTTAAATTTTTAGCATTTACATCATGTTGATATTCACCAACACCAATTGACTTAGGATCAATTTTTACTAGTTCAGATAAGGGATCTTCTATCCTTCTTCCAATGCTAACAGCACTTCGTTCCTGAACTTCTAAATTAGGAAATTCATTTTGAGCTTCTTTAGAAGCTGAATATACTGATGCTCCTGCTTCACTAACGATACAATAATAAACATTTTTTAAGTCTTTAACAATACCAGCAATAAATTCTTCACTTTCCCTTGAAGCTGTTCCATTACCAATTGCAATTAAATTTAAATTATATTTATTTATTAACTCAATAATTTTTTTCTTAGAACCTTCTTTATCATTTTTTGGTTCATGAGGATATATTACATCAATTGATAATACATTTCCTTTTTCATCTAAGCTAGCTAATTTGCATCCAGTTCTAAAAGCCGGGTCAAAACCTAATACTCGGTATCCTGATAATGGTCTTGTCATTAAGAGATTTTCTAAATTGATTTTAAATACTTCAATTGCTGATTCTTCTGCTCCTAATGTTAATTCATTTCTAATATCTCTTTCAATGCTTGGATAAATTAATCTTTTTAAAGCATCCTTAATAGCTTCCTCAACATAATTAAAAACAAAAGAATTAGAATTCTTGATTATTTTATTTTTTAAATAACCAAATATATATTCATCATCAAAGCTCAAACTAACTTGAAGAACTTTTTCTTTTTCACCTCTATTTATAGCAAGAACGCGATAACTTTTAGCATATTTTATTTTTTCATTAAAATCATAATACATTTCATATTTTTTAATTTTATCGATAGCATCTTTTTTTAATTTAGTTACGATATTAGCATTATTGAAAATATAATTTCTAACAAATTTACGATAACTAGCATTATCACTTATCCATTCACTTATAATATATCTAGTATGTTCTAAAGCATCTTCTTTAGGTACTGAGGCAATCTTACAAATTGAATCCATATCCCCATTGGTAGGAAATGACATTATAAGTTTAGCAAGGGGTTCAAGTCCCATTTTTATAGCTTCACTGGCTTTAGTTTTTTTCTTTTCTTTAAATGGTAAATAAATATCTTCAACATCTACTAATTTAGAACATGCTAAAATATTATTTTTTAATTCATCAGTTAGTAGACCTTTTTCATCTATTAATCTTATAACTGATTCTTTTCTTTCCATTAAATTAGAATAATATTTATACTTTTCTTCTATTTTAGCAATTTGATTTTCATCTAAAGCTCCTGTTGCTTCTTTTCGGTACCTAGCAATAAAAGGTATCGTAGAACCTTCTTTAAGAAGATTTAATACTGCTTCAATTTGTTTACTTTTTATATTTAATTCTTTTGTTAATTCGCTTATTATTATTTCATTCATTATTATTTCCTATTCTATTATGACAATAAAAATTCCTCTTAAAGAGGTATTTTTAAAATTCATTTAAATCTACTTTTTCATCTTCAAGCATTTCAGCAAAAAGTTCTTTAAATTTAATTATTTCTTTTTTAAGAGCATCAGGGTATATATTTTTAGCATTTATTACAGCTTTATAAATATGTTTTATTCTTACTTCTTTAGAATTTTCAAATACAGCATAACTAAAGGCATTAGCTAAGATGGTTAAACATATATCAGGATATCTACTTGCAATTTCATAAACTCTTTTATATTCGCTTGTCATATCTACCAAAAATTTGAATATTGTTTCCTTTTGGAAATCAGTATATGCTAATTTAACATTAAGCTGAGCTTCAAATTTTGGATATGTTCCCATTAATATTTTCACAACCGTTTCAGGATCTGATTCAGGTACTTCTATTTTTTGAAATCTTCTTAAAAATGCTCGATCACGTAAGATATAAGTTTCATATTCTTCAGTTGTAGTTGCCCCAATCATTTTGATAGTACCTCGATCAAGACCAGGTTTTAACATATTAGCAAAATCAATATTATTATTAGATGTTGCTTTATTAACTAATAAATGAACTTCATCAATAAATAAAATCGTTTTATCCCTTGATTTTAATTCTTGGATTAATAATTCAATTCTAGATTCTGTATTTCCATCTTTTAATGTTGTACCTAATAAACTTGTAATATTTATTTTAATAATTTGCCAATTTTTCAAAGCTTCCGGAACCATTTCTTTTTGAATTCGATAACCTAATCCTTCAACAATTGCCGTTTTCCCAATTCCTGGTTTACCAACTAATAAAGCTCCTTTTTCTGGGGAAATAAGAGCTAAAATAGTTTGATTAATTTCTTTTTCTCGGCCGATCGCTGGATCAGTTAAATATTTTTTTTCAGTTAAATTTTCACCATAATTATTTAATATACTTATATGATCATCAGACATATTTAAAAATTCAATAGGTTTATCATCTATTAAAGTATCTAATTTTTCTATTAAAGAAGAATCTAAATTTAATATTTCTATTTCCTTTTCCATTATTATCACGCCTTACCAAAACATTATAACATAAAGAATAACCTTTAAAAAGGAATTAATTGTTTTTTATATCCCCCAGTTACTCCATAACAATTAATGGTTAATATAAAAGCTTTATTATCTATATTTTTAATTACATGTTTAAATCCATAATACTTATTTGTAGGTACTATTACTAATATAACCGGTTCTTTTTTACTACTCATTTCTGTTATTCCGATATTTACTTTATTTATTAAATAATGAGATATTTTATTTATATTTTTAGATTTTATAAAACACATTTTAAAATCTTTAATTCCTAATAATATAACATCAGTAATATAGTTGCTAAATAGTAATATAAACAAGGCATATAATGTTTTAGTAGGTCCAAATACAATTAATCCTGAACCAATTATAAATATATTAGTTAATGTTGATGCTTTTCCCATTGGTATTTTTAAATAGCGGTGTAATATCGTAATTATTATATCACCGCCACCAGTATTATATCCGGTGCGGTATATTATACCACTAGTAACACCAGTTATTAAAGAAGCAAGTAAAATAATCATAAAGGTACTATCAAAATCGATATTTATATATTGAACTAATGGCTTTGTAATAGTAACCATTGTATTAAAACATAAAGATCCAAATAAAGCTTTAAAAGTAGTCTTTTTATCTAAAAGGATAAGACTTAATATAAATAATATTATTGTTGAGCTATATAAAAATACTACTATACTCATACCAGTTATTTCATTTATTACAATTGCTAAGCCAGACATTCCCCCAATAATTAATTGATTAGGCGTTAAAATAAGGTTATAACTTAAAGCAGTAAAAAACAGTGCTAAAAAAAATAATATTAATCGAAAAGGTCTATTTTTACTATTTACTAAATTTAAAATCTTACTTTTATTATTCATAATATTTCTCCTATTATAATAATACTATTTATTTTCATTTAAATAAAGAAAAAACTTAAGAATTAATCTTAAGTTTACTATCCAATAATTTCAGATACAGTTCCAGCACCAACTGTACGTCCACCTTCACGAATTGAAAATTTAGTACCAGCTTCTAAAGCTACTGGACTAATTAATTCTACAGTCATATTAATATCATCACCTGGCATTACCATTTCAACTCCTTGAGGAAGTTCAATTACACCAGTAACATCTGTGGTGCGGAAATAGAATTGAGGTCTATAGTTTGAGAAGAATGGAGTATGACGTCCGCCTTCTTCTTTACTTAATACATAAACAGCAGCCTTAAATTTCTTATATGGTTTTACTGTTCCTGGTTTAGATAATACTTGACCACGTTCAACATCATCTCTACTAATACCACGAAGTAATATTCCAGCATTATCTCCTGCTTCAGCGTAATCTAATGATTTTCTGAACATTTCAATGCCAGTTACAACTGATTTTTTAGTATCTCTTAATCCAACAATTTCTACTTCATCATTTAATTTAACTTGTCCACGTTCAACACGTCCTGTACAAACTGTACCACGTCCTGAAATAGTAAAGACATCTTCAACACTCATTAAGAATGGTTTGTCAGTATCTCTTACTGGAGTATCAATATATTCGTCTATTGCAGCCATTAATTCTTCAATAGATTTAACATATTTTTCATCACCTTCTAGTGCTTTTAAAGCAGATCCTCTTATAATAGGACAGTCAGCATCAAATCCGTATTCTCCTAATAATTCTCTAATTTCCATTTCAACTAAATCTAATAATTCAGCATCATCTACTTGATCACATTTATTCATGAATACAAGTATTTTTGGAACCCCTACTTGACGAGCAAGTAAGATATGTTCTCTAGTTTGAGGCATAGGTCCATCTGAAGCACTAACTACTAAGATAGCCCCATCCATTTGAGCTGCACCAGTAATCATGTTTTTAACATAATCTGCATGTCCTGGACAGTCTACGTGAGCATAATGACGTTTTTCAGTTTCATACTCAACATGTGAAGTATTAATTGTAATACCTCTTTGTCTTTCTTCTGGAGCTTTATCGATATCAGCATAATCAACAAAAGTTCCAAAGCTTTTTGTAATAGCCGCAGTTAAAGTAGTTTTACCGTGATCAACATGACCAATTGTTCCTATATTAACATGAGGTTTATTACGATCAAATTTTTGTCTTGCCATTTTTAATTCCTCCTATTTTCTAATTAGCAATATTTTATCTAATTCTTGAATATAATTCAAGTATTATTTATTCTAGTCCGCTGTTTTTATTTATTATATTTTCAGCGATATTTTTTGGTACTTCTTCGTAATGATCAAAGGTCGGAGTAAATGTACCTCTTCCTTGAGTATTACTACGTAATGTTGTAGCTAAACCAAACATTTCGGATAGTGGCATCATAGCTTTAATTAATAAAGCATTCCCACGTGATTCTTGACCAATTGGTTTACCACGTCTGCTAATAACATCACCCATCACATTACCCATATATTCTTCTGGAGTAACAATATCAACTTTCATAATTGGTTCCAAAAGTATAGGTTTACATTTGTTTTTAGCATCTTTTAAAGCCATGCTAGCAGCTATTTTAAATGCCATTTCTGATGAATCAACATCATGATATGATCCATCATATAAGGTAGCTTTAACATCAACCATAGGATAACCTGCAAGAATACCGCCAGCCATAGCTTCTTGTAATCCTTTATCGGTAACTGGAATATATTCACGAGGAACAACTCCTCCAACTATTGCATCAACAAATTCATAACCTTTTTCGTGATTAGGTTCAAATTTGATTCTAACATGACCATATTGTCCACGTCCACCAGATTGTTTAATATATTTTCCTTCACATTCACCTGCTACCGTAAGAGTTTCACGGTATGCAACTTGTGGTTTACCAATATTAGCATCAACATTAAATTCTCTTTTCATACGGTCAACTAAAATTTCTAAGTGAAGTTCTCCCATCCCACTAATTACAGTTTGTCCTGTTTCATGGTTGGTAGAAGCTCTAAAAGTTGGATCTTCTTCAGATAATTTTTGTAAAGCTGTACTTAATTTATCTTGATCTCCTTTTGATTTAGGTTCAATTGCAAGTTCGATAACAGGTTCGGGAAATACCATTGATTCTAATATACATGATGTTTTTTCATCACATAATGTATCTCCAGTTCCAGTATTTTTAAGTCCTACTGCTGCCGCTATATCTCCTGCATATACTTCTTTTATCTCTGAACGATCATTAGCATGCATTTGTAATATTCGACCAATTCTTTCTTTTGTATTCTTAGTAGCATTAAGTACATATGATCCACTATTTAAGTGTCCCGAATATACTCTAAAAAATGTTAATCTACCAACAAAAGGATCAGTTGCAACTTTAAAGGCTAAAGCACTAAAAGGTTCTGAATCAGATGGATGTCTTTCAATTGCATTTCCCTTTAAATCAGTTCCATTAATTGCATTAACATCTACTGGAGAAGGTAAATAATCAATAATCGCATCTAATAATAATTTAATTCCCATGTTATGAAATGCTGATCCGCATAATACTGGAAAAAATCGAGCTTCTAAGACACCTTTTCTGATAGCTTTTTTAATTAAATCTTCACTAATTTCATTACCTTCTAAGTATTTTTCCATTAGTTCATCATTAAAATCAGCAATAGCTTCAATTAAGATTGTTCTTCTTTCTTGAACTATATTTTTCAAATTGTCTGGAATAGCTATTTCTTTAGTTTCTTCAGCTTCTTTACCATCATATTGATATGCTTTTAAAGTTATTAAATCTATAATTCCATTAAAGTCATCTTCCGCTCCAATAGGCCATTGGATAGCTTCGGAGTTTACTCCAAAACGATCTTTAATAGCTTTCAAACTAAAAGCAAAGTCCGCTCCTATTTTATCCATCTTATTACAAAAAATAATTCTTGGAACTTTAAATTCATCTGCTTGTCTCCAGACAGTTTCAGTTTGAGGTTCTGGGCCCGATTGAGAATCAAGTAATGTAACCGCTCCATCTAATACTCTAAGTGATCGAGATACTTCAACTGTAAAGTCAACATGACCTGGTGTATCGATTATATTAATACGATGTTTATTCCAAAAAGCAGTTGTTGCAGCTGAAGTTATAGTAATTCCACGTTCTTTTTCTTGTTCCATCCAATCCATTGTAGCTGCTCCATCATGAGTTTCTCCAATTTTATGAACCCGACCAGTATGAAATAAAATTCTTTCCGTTGTTGTAGTCTTTCCGGCATCAATGTGAGCCATAATACCAACATTACGAGTATTTTCAAGACTATATTCTCTAGCCATTATTTATTCCTCCTACCATCTATAATGTGCGAATGCTTTGTTGGCTTCTGCCATTTTATGTGTATCATCACGTTTTTTAGCAGCACCACCAACTCCATTTGCTGCATCTATAATTTCATTAGCTAAATTAATAGCCATCCCTTTTCCATTTCTTAATCTAGAATAGTTAACTAGCCAGCGAAGGGCTAAAGTTTGACTTCTATTATCTTTAACTTCAATTGGAACTTGAACATTAGATCCCCCAACACGACGAGACTTAACTTCTAAAGCTGGTTTAATATTTTCAAGCGCAGCATTAAAAACGTCAATTGGTTCTTTATTTGTTTGTTTTTTTATAATATCAAAAGCATCATATAATATTTTTTCAGCAGTACCTTTTTTACCATCATTCATAATAGCATTAATTAATTTAGTAACAACTTTAGAATTATATATTGGATCAGGTAAAACATCACGTTTTACCGCTGGTCTTTTACGCATAATTTTTCCTCCTTAATTTTTTTTCGCTTTTTTAGTACCGTATTTACTTCTTCCTTTTTTGCGGTCATTAACTCCTTGAGTATCAAGAGTTCCACGGATAATATGATAACGAACTCCGATTAAATCTTTAACACGACCACCACGAATTAATACAACACTATGTTCTTGTAAGTTATGACCTTCACCTGGTATATATGTATCTACTTCACGACCATTAGATAATCTAACACGAGCATATTTTCTTAATGCTGAATTAGGTTTTTTAGGTGTTTTAGTTCCAACACGAGTACATACACCTCTCATTTGTGGATGGTTAGTATCAGTAGATTTTCTTTCTAAGCTATTAAATCCAATATTTAATACTGGACTATGTTTTTTCTTAGTCTTACTCACTCTTTTACTTTTTACTAATTGATTAATTGTAGGCATTTTCTTCTTCCTTCCTATGCACACTTCCTGGTGTGTAGTATATTGCTTAAAATAAAGTTCTATCTAATATAGAACTCAAATAAATGCATTATTAATATAACATTATATTATATTCGTGTCAATCTTTTCTTTTGCTGTTAAAAACATACTTTTATTGTATTATGCTTTATTTATTATTATAGATAAAATTAAATTTCTTCTATTATTCTTTCATCAAAGTCTTTAGTTTCATAATTTTTACATTTAATATATGGAGCATATTCATAATATACGTATACTTTTTCTACAACTACATAACCTTTACAATTTTCTTTTGCTAATTTCATATTCTTTAAAAAATTAATTTCAATTAGCTTATCAGATGTTATAATCGTCTTATTAGATGGGAATTTTTCAGGATACTGGCTATAATATAATTTAGCACTCTCTTCAATTCTTTTTTCTAATTCATAATAATTCTGATTTTTAGCTTTTAAATTTAAACCGATAACAGTTAGTCCTAAAACAAGAATTATTACGATAAGAAAACCTGTATATACAATTTTTTTCATAATAGATATCCTCCATTTAGAAAGAAATCATATATTAATCGCATCTCAATCGTATTATAATATCGGTAAATATAATATATTGCCACTAATAAAAATGTACTTAAAATTATCATAAGGAATATCATCATTCTGTATCCCCAACCCTTATTATTTAATTTCATTTTATACCTCTATTACATTATATATAACCTTATCATTTTTTGCAAATAAATTTCTAAATATAAAATAAATGCACAAAAGTTTAGAATATATTATAATTTTTAACATCAATTGAAAGATTTTTTATATAAGTGTAATTAATGCTTAATGATTCAATTTCATTACTATATTCACCCATTGTTAAAGTTAATCCAACAAGATTTTCAAATTCTGTATCTCTTTCAGTATAATAATCCCCCAAAATATCATAATCTATTTGTTCATCAGTATAGTCCTTGCATGTTTAATAAAACATATATTATACTATTAGCCCAAACAAAACTTAGAAAAGCTCAAACAAAACCTTCTTCTGTTTCAGGCGTGAAATTAATTAAAGTTCATAATTAATTATTCCATTTTCAAAAGTAAATATCGAATTAATATCAGTTGAGTATCGTTATGACTAGCATAATTAAATATAATTTCTCTTTCTATTGAATTGATGTTTTAAATTATCATATAACGTATTCAAAAGCGTGTCTTGATTATTATCATGATAATTTTCTATAGCTAATATTAAGCTATCTATTATTTAATAGATGAAATGGCTTGAACATTAATGAATTTACTAAATAGAAATTAATAAAATTAACCTTATTATAATATTTCATATTGTTATAACTAGCTTCTAGATTAAAGTTATCTTACAAATCGGATTGTGAAAAATGCAACTATATTAAGCCGTTTAAAATTAAAGTAAATAAAAAAATCTCTTTAATCAGAGATTTCTTTTTAACTTAATTATTAAGCTAATTCTACAGTTGCGCCAGCTTCTTCTAATTTAGCTTTAAGATCATTTGCTTCATCAGTCGAGATATTTTCTTTAACATTTCCACCATTATCAGCAATACCTTTTGCTTCAACTAGGCCTAATCCAGTAATATCTCTAATTACTTTAATTACTGCTATTTTAGCTGCTCCGGCATTTTTAAGAACAACAGTTTTTGTAGATGATTCTTCAGTTTCAGCTCCCGCTACTGGAGCAGCAGCTACTGCTATCGCACTTGGATCTACTCCAAATTCTTCTTTCATTGCATCAACTAATTCTTTAACTTCAAGAATAGTCATTTCTTTTAGTCCTTTAATAAATTCATCTTTTGTAAATTTTGCCATTTTTATCTTTCCTTTCTTTTTTAATTTTTCTTTTCTAATTGTTCGGCATATAAATTTAAACCAATTGATAGATTTTTTACGTGTTCTATCATACCACCTGCAAGCATTGTTAGTAAACCATCCATAGATGGAATAGATGCATATTCTTTAATTGTATCAAGAGACACTATATCACCTTTAACAATTCCAGTACGTATCTCAACGCTTTTATTTTGTTTAGCAAAGTTATCTAAAGCTTTAATAGATTCAAGTAAACTTTTCCCAAAAAGAATTGCATTTGGGCCTGCTAAAAATTCATCTAAATTTAATCCTTTATCAGCTAGTGCTAATTTTACTAAAGTATTTTTATAAATTTTAACTTCAGAATTAATTTCTTTAAGATTTTTTCTTAAATTAGATAAATCACTTACTTTTAAACCATGATATGTAAATAATACTACTGCTTCTGATTCTTCAATTTTCTTAAGTATTTCTTTTACAATATCTTTTTTTAAATTAAGACTCTTTTCGCTTGCCATATTTTCCTCCTTACATATATTATAAAAAAACTTTCCCAAAGGAAAGTTATACTTAAAAGTAGTTATCTTCCCTCGGTAGGATTATTAAAACATTATGTTCCCTACTGTCTACAGCAAAAGTTCTTTTATTTCTTATTTATTATATAATGTTAATTATTAAAAGTCAAAAGAATTTAAATCTAATTTAATTCCTGGACCCATTGTACTAGCTATAGTAATATTTTTTATAAATTTACCTTTAACACTAGTTGGTTTACTTTTAATAATATTATTAACTAAATATATTATATTTTGTTCTAATTTTTTACTATCAAATGATACTTTACCAATAACAGAGTGTATATTACCAAATGAATCAGTTCGATATTCAATCATCCCTTTTTTAATATCTTCAACAACTTTTGATGGTGTTTCAGTAACAGTACCTGATTTAGGATTAGGCATTAATCCTTTTGGTCCTAAAATCTTTCCTATCTTACCTAAAGACGGCATCATTTCTGGAGTTGATACAATTATATCAAAATCAAACCAATTTTCTTTGACAATCTTATCAATTAATTCTTGTTCTCCTACATAGTCAGCCCCTGCTTTTTTAGCTTCAAGAGCAGCAGAACCTTTTGCTAAAACTAATGTTTTTTTAACTTTGCCAATTCCATTAGGAAGAACTAAAGCCCCTCTCATTTGCTGATCAGATTTTTTAGTATCAATATTTAAATTAATAGCTATTTCAATAGTACTATCAAATTTAGTAATACTAGTATCTTTAACTAGTTTAATTGCTTCAATTAGTTCATAAGTTTTTTGTTTATCGACTAATTTTGAAGCTTCCACATATTTTTTTCCTTTTTTCATTATTCTACCTCCAATCGTGGTTTATTAGCGGATATTTATTATTCTTTATTTTCTAATTCTTCTTGAGATTCTTCAACATCTACTTGAGTAGTTTCTGCTATACTTGCTTCCATTTTTTCAAGTTCAGCTTCACGTTTAGCCATTTCTTTTTCAGCAATAGCTGCTTCTGCTCCTTGAGCTGCAAGTTCTTCATCATTTATACCCTTAATAGCTATGCCCATATTTCGAGCGGTACCTTCAATAATATCCTTAGCACCTTCAATATCATAAGCGTTTATATCTGGCATTTTTATTTCAGCAATATGTTTTAAATCATCTTTTGTTATTGTTGCTACTACTTCATTAGCCCCTTTAGCACTACCTTTATTAACTTTAGCAAATTTTTTAATTAAAAATGCAGCAGGGGGAGTTTTAAGAATAAAATCATAACTTCGATCATTATATAATGTGATTTCAACAGGTACTATGTCACCCATTTTATCTTTAGAAGCATCATTAAATTTTGTGCAAAACTCTTGTAAATTAATACCAGCAGGTCCTAATACGGTTCCAACTGGTGGAGCAGGTGTTGCTTTACCAGCAGGTATTTGTAATTTTATTTTTTTTACGATTTCTTTAGCCACGAAAAACACATCCTTTCAAATTATTTTCGCTTAGTGGTATGGGCAATCCGCATTTCCCTCCCACTTAACAATATATATTATAAATATATAACTGCAGTTAAGATATTATCACAATCGATTACTATTTTCAAGTAAATTAATTTTTACTAACTTGGAAGAATTCAACTTCAACAGGTGTTTCTTGTCCAAATAAATCAATTAAAACAGTTAATCTACTATTATCAATATCTAAACTATCAATAGTTCCCATCATTCCTTTAAATGGTCCATCTATTATTGTAACTTTAGTTCCAACTGATAATTCAGTATCCACATCCATTCTGGTCATTCCCATATTAGATAAAATTTTATCAATTTCTTGAGGAAGTAATGGAGTTGGCTTAGCTCCTTTACCACTAGAACCTATAAAACCAGTTACTCCTGGAGTATTACGAACTATATACCATGCTTCATCAGTCATAATCATTTCTACTAATATATAACCGGGAAACATTTTTTTTTGTTTTTCTTTAACGCTGCCATCCTTTAAGGTTTCTTTTACGGTTTCTTCAGGAACTATTATTCTAAAAATACAATCTTGAAATCCCATTGATTCAGCACGCATTTCTAGTTTCTCTTTTACTTTACTTTCATGCCCACTATAAGTGTTAACTACATACCACTCTTTTTCCATTATCCAATTATCTCCTTAATCCATGCAAATATAATATCTAGACCAAAGAAGTATAAGCCGAAAGCGATAATAAAAAGTATTGTTGCGATACTATATTTTAGCATTTCATTTTTATCTGGCCATCTCACTTTTTTCATTTCGTCTTTTATTTGTTTGAAAAGACTATCTTTTACTTGCTTGATACTCTTTTCATTTTTAGATTTAGGAGCTTTTTTTGAACTTTCAATCTTATTCATGTTATCACCTCATTTTTTTTCAAAATAAAAACACCTCTGTGCTTAAACATAATATAACATATCATTTAATTGTATGCAAGAGGTTTTATAATAAATCTCTAATTTTAGAACGGATCCTTTGAATAGTATTATCAATTTGTTTAGTTTCTCGATGCAAAATTTTAGCAATTTCTATATATGTAAAACCATTTATTAATAATTTATATACTTCATGTTCTAAAGGAGATAAAATTCCATTGATTTTTTCAACTAATTCATTATAAGCTTCTAATGATTGAACCTTAATAAAAGGATCTGAATTTGGATCACCAATTATATCTTTTAAAGGTTTATTAAAAGATTCATATTCGTAATCCAAACTATAATTTTCATTATTTTTTTTATTTTTAATCGTATCAGCTTTTCGTACACAATTTTGAATCTTTCGCTCAATAACTAAAGATATAAAAGTTGGAAGAGAAGCTTCTTTGTCACTTGAATAACTTACTAAAGCATCAGTAAATGCCAGCATAGCTTCTTGTCTTACTTCAGCAAAATCCATTCCTAAGACATAAAAGACTTTTTTATATTTAGACATAATAATATCAATAATATATTTATATTTTTCATATAGCATATCTTTAGCTTCTTCGTTGTTCTCATTAACAAGGTGAACTAATTCTATATCATTATACTCCAATTTTTTCACCTATCCTAAATAAAAGTATTCCAGCAGCTACTGAAGCATTTAAACTATTTACTTTGCCTTTCATAGGTATTTTAATGATAACATCACTGTTTTGTTTAACTAATTTGCTTAAACCAAATCCTTCACTACCAATTACTAAACATATCTTATCACTATAAGATATATCTAGATAATTTTCTCCATCCATGTCAGCTGCATAAATAAAAAAGCCAATTTTTTTTAAAGTATTAATAATTTGTACTAAATTATTAACCATAATAATATTTACATGATTTAAAGCTCCACAACTAGTTTTCATTACCGTTTCATTCACAGCTACTGATCGGTCTTTAGGAATAATAATATTTTTAACTCCTTTAGCTTCACAAGTTCTTATTATTGCTCCAAAATTATGAGGATCTTCTAAATGATCTAGAATTAAAACTAATTTATCGTTTCTAATATCATCAAGCGAGCCATATTCATAGTCATAGATATCAACAATAATACCTTGATGATTTTTAGCCATTTTATCCATAATTTTAATATCAGTAATAATATATTTTAATTTATTATTTTTAATTATTTTAAAAATTTCTTCATTATGAAAATTTTTTGATAAGTAGATTTTTTTTATTTTACTTTTATCCAATTCATTAAAAACATTTTTTCCCCAAACTATCATAATTCACCTACTATATATTTCATTATTTCCTTAAATCTATTTTTATCATTTAAATACAAATACCCAAGTAAACATTCTAATCCAGTTGCTTTTTTATAAGTAATTATGTCAACATTTTTACTTTTATGGCTAGAAGCATTTCTTCCTCTTTTTATGATATTTTGCTCACTATCAGTAATTATATTTAAATTTTCTAAACTCTCTAAAATTCTTCTTTGACTTTTAGCACTAACATAATTTAAACTAGCATTTTGGAGATCGTTAACATTAACTAGCCCGCTATTAATTAAGTACTCTCTAATATATAATTCGTATGCTGCATCACCTAAATAAGCTAAAACTAAATTATTCATATAACACCCGAGAAAAATATATCATAAATATAATTAAATGTAAAATAACAGAAAATCATTTTTTAGGATCAAAAAAGTGTAAATTATTACACTATTTTATAATTATATAAGGATCATTTATACTGCCAGTTCCTGATATCTTAACATCATCTTTTAAATTAATAATCGGTCTTACTCCAAATAAACTATTAACATTATTATTAGATAAAGAACCATTAGATGTTATATACATTACTCTGGTTGTTTCTTCAAAGCTATAAGGACTTAAAGTCCACCAATCATAATTGGTTTTTAAATAATTAGTTAAATTGTCAGTATTGTTTATTAATCCAGCTAAAGATGCTTCATCAGCAGTTATTAATCCAACGGGATATTTTATCAAAGGCAAAGTATCAGATATTAAAAATTGATCATTTAAAGAAGAACATTTTAAATTTGGGGTTTTATTTGTATTTAATCTATAATAAGCAGCATAAATTGTGTTTTCTTTTTCAAAACCTAAACCGGTTGTATCACCACCTACTTCACTTTGTAATCTTCGATCGTTACAAAATAAAGTATTTGATATATAAATTTCATATTCATTTCCTAATAAGTTATTTTCGTACCAATTATCTAAAGCTTTTTTTATAGTACTTTCTATTTCGTTTTTAACTGCATTTTCTCTAGTATCAGATAACTCTCCATATATATAACCTATATATTTATTATCATCATAGCTTTGATTATAACTAGATGTGATAATATCTTCAGTAATTGATCCGCATAATTCATCAAGGCATTTGCCTTCATAAATTAATTTAATTGATTCATCTCCATTTATACGTACTATTTTCCATTTCATACCCGCAAAAATTAAATTATTATTTAGATAGTCTTTTGCTCCTCGATAATAATAACTATATCCGTAATCATCAATTATTTTATATAAATTATTTTCTTTTTCATTATTAATAACGTTAAAAGTATCTAAAGTTGGTTCTTTTATATTTGATAATCCACCATATTGAGTTAAGATATTAGATCCTAAAAAATTATCTTGGTATTCATTGATAATTAAATTTTCCATATCTAAAGTATTATGGATAAAACCAGAATTAATTCCAATCTTTATATACTTATTATCATTTGAATTATTTTTCATTACTAATCTAATTGATTTGCTACTATCTGCTGCAATAATTCCGCTTATTTCATCTTTAGATAAAGAACTATGAAATATTTCTAATCCATCTAAATTTTCGTTATATTGAGAACATGTTGAATCTATACATAGATCATAAACAACTTCATATTTAGTATCATAAGTTTCTATAGATTTAATATTTAAATCAAATGATTTTTCTTTATGAGCTTCAATTTCTAAAATTAAACCAGGATAACCATTAATCGTTAAATAATAAGTTATATTAGATACTTTAGTATTAATAAATTCATTTACTTTATTATTTGAAAAAGCTCCCAAAGCAATATTAAGTGTCACCCCAAAAAGAACTATTACTAAAATAACAGTTAAATATAAAAAACGTTTTGTTTTAATTACTGTTTTAATAAATTCTTTGGTTTTTTTCATTAAATCATGCCCCTATTATTAGTATATTCTATTTTTTAATCGTTTTCAACTTGTTTTAAAAATACTTTATATTTTTAATAAAAATTGACATTATCAATATTATTTTTATCATTATATAAATCTTCGAATTTACTTTTTTTGCTATTAATGGTGATAATAATTAATCCAATAATTATCATTATTATAGAAACTATTTGTGCTATTTTAAACCCTTCCAGTAATAAGGCATCTGTTCGACTAATTTCAATAAAGAATCTAATAATTCCGTAGCCAATTAAATATAAACCCGTTAAAGTTCCAACTTTAATATATTTACCTCTTCTAATAATAATAAATATGATGAATAATATAAGACAAGCTATCGATTCATAAAAAAATGTTGGTGTATAGTATACCCCTTCAATATTCATGCCTTCTATTACAAAATCAGGCACAAAGAAATTCCTCAAATGTTCAGCTGTTGTAGCAGCTCCATGGGCTTCACTATTAAAGAAATTACCCCATCTACCAATTGCTTGAGCTAAAATTAATGGAACAGCGATAAAGTCTAAATATCTGATTACTCTAACTTTGTATTTTTTACAATACAATAAGACAGTTAAAAATCCGGCAATTATTCCTCCGTGAATTGCTAATCCACCTTCCCATATTTCATATATTTCATTTAAATTATTACCAAAATAATCCCAGTTAAAAATTACATAATATAATCTTGCTCCAATTAAACCAAATATTATTGCCCAAAATGCCATGTTAAATACAAATTCAGTTTTAACTTTAAATTTTTTACCTTCTCTTTGAAATAATGAAATACCTACAATAACTGCTATAACTAATAAAACCGAATACCATCTAATTTCATAACCACTAATTGTTAATAATACTGAATTCATTACTTACTCCTAACTATTTGTTTAGTAATTGTAATATCTAATATTAAATTCATAAATGAAATAAAGATAGAGATAAAAAATGGTACAATCCATCCTTCAACCACAAAGTTACTTCCGATTATTAAACTCGTAATTTTTAATATGATTACATTAACAAAAGGATAAAATAAACCTAAAGTATATACCGTAATAGGTAGTGTCAATATTTTAATAACTGGTTTTATAGTCATATCTAATATCATTATTATAAAAGCTCCAATAATAGCATATAAAAACCCGCCTATAAAAAAGCCTTTAAAAATACTTGCTGCCATTAATAATACTAAGGCATTAATTAATAGTTTTAATCCAAGTTCAATAATAAGCCATTTAGAATCTTTATTTTCTGTATATACCAACATTTATCTTCACCTTAAATCAGTATATAATTTTTTAAGTTTTTTTTCAATGAAATTACTATAATATCCCAAAAAATTAAAAAATATATCAGAATTTATAATAGTTTCTTTTTGAGAAATTGCCCAGTATATGAATTTTTAACTTTTATTATTTCTTCTGGAGTACCGGTAGCAATTACTTCACCGCCACCATCTCCACCATCTGGTCCTAAATCGATAATATAATCAGCGGTCTTAATAACATCTAAGTTATGCTCAATGACAATAACAGTATCACCATTATTTACAATTCTTTCTAAAATTGACAATAATTTTTTAATATCATCAATATGAAGCCCAGTTGTTGGCTCGTCTAAGATAAATACGCTTTTTCCAGTTGGTTTTTTTTGTAATTCTTTAGCTAATTTAATTCTCCCTGCTTCTCCACCAGATAAAGTTGGAGCAGATTGGCCTAACTTTATGTATCCTAAACCTACATCTTCTAACATTTGTAATTTATTCTTAATTTTTGAAGAGAATTCAAAAAAATCAAGAGCTTCTGATACTCGCATATTTAATACATCTGATATATTTTTACCTTTAAATTTCACTTCTAAGGTTTCACTATTATACCTAGTACCTTTACATACATCACAAGGTACATAAACATCAGGTAAAAAATGCATTTCAATTTTTTTAACTCCGTCTCCCCAGCAAGCTTCACATCTTCCCCCTTTAACGTTAAATGAAAATCTACCCTTTTTATATCCTCTCATTTTTGATTCTTTTGTTTCAGTAAAAACATCTCTTATATTATCAAATACTCCAACATAAGTAGCAGGATTACTTCTAGGTGTTCTTCCAATTGGATCTTGTGATATATCAACAACTTTATCAATATACTTTAATCCTTTAATAAATTTATGCTTTCCTGGTAAGTTAATACTTCCATATATTGAAGCTCTCAAAGCTGGTAGTAAGATATCCGTAATTAGTGAGCTTTTACCTGAACCAGACACACCAGTTATACAACTTAAAGTCCCTAAAGGAATCTTTACATCAATATTTTTTAAATTATTTTCTTTCGCACCATAAATTTCTATGAATTTACCATTACCTTTTCTTCTTTCTTTAGGAACTTCAATTTTTAATTTACCACTTAAATACTTACCTGTAATACTATCTTTATTTTGCATTACTTCTTCTGGAGTACCAGATGCAACAACATAACCACCTTGATCTCCGGGACCGGGTCCAATATCTATTAAATAATCTGCTGCCATCATTGTATCCTCATCATGCTCTACAACTATTAAAGTATTACCTAAATCCCTCATTTTCTTAAGTGATTTTATTAAACTATTATTATCTTTTTGATGAAGTCCAATACTTGGTTCATCCAGAACATATAAAACTCCACTCAATCTACTTCCTATTTGAGTAGCTAATCTAATTCTTTGACTTTCACCACCTGATAAAGTCGTAGCAGTTCTTGATAAAGTTAAATAATTTAGACCAACATTATCTAAAAATGTTAATCTACTATTTATTTCTTTTAATATTAACTCACTAATACTTTGTTGTTCATTATTTAATTTTAATTCATTTAAAAAAACTAAAAGATCTTTAATCGAATAACTAGATACCTCAAAGATATTTTTTTTACCTACTTTAACACATAAAACATTGTCATCTAATCTAGCTCCGTTACATTTAGGGCAAGTTGAATCAACCATAAATGAATTTATCCATTCTCTAATCCAGCCACTACTAGTTTCTAAATATCTTCTCTCTAAATTAGTTACTATTCCTTCATAACTATCTTTAGTAAATCTTTTATTTCCATTTTTACTAGTATATTCAAATTCAAGTTCAATATCAGTACCATAAAATAAAATATTAATTTCTTTTTTAGTTAAATCTTTGACCGGTTTTTTTAAATCAATATTAAAATGTTTAGAAACCGTTAAAATATTAGTCATATAGGTATTTCCATCTAAACTAAACCCTTTAATTGCTCCATCTAAAATACTTTTTGTTTTGTCAGGGACTAGTAAATCCAATGAAATATTTTGTTTTATTCCAATTCCTTTACATTCAGGACAGGCTCCATAAGGAGCATTAAAAGAAAATAGACGAGGCTCAAGTTCCGGAAGAGAAAAATTACATTGAGGGCAGGCATAATTTTCGCTCATAACTATCGATTGTTTACCGATTTCATTAATTACTACTTTTCCTTCAGCAAGAGAAGTACTTGTTTCAATAGCTTCAAATATTCTACTTCTTTCGCTAGAATCAACTTCAATTCGATCTATAACAACTTCAATATTGGTTTTTTTATTTTTATCAAGTTTAAAATCTTCACTTAAATCGTGATTTTCACCATTTATTTTTATTCTTGTATATCCATTTTTACGTAAATTTTCAAATAAATCTTGATGTGTACCTTTATCGCCATGAACTACTGGAGCTAATATTTCTACTTTAACACCATTTCCCAAACTCAAAACTTTATTAGTCATTTCTTCAATACTTTGACTTTTAATTGGCTTTTTATGAATCGGACAATAAGGGACTCCAATTCGAGCAAATAATAATCTTAAATAATCATATATTTCAGTAACAGTCCCAACTGTACTACGGGGATTTTTATTGGTACTTTTTTGATCTATAGCAATACTAGGGCTTAATCCTTCAATCGAATCAACATCAGCTTTATCAGAATTTCCTAAAAATTGTCTTGCATAAGCACTTAAACTATCAACATATCTTCTTTGACCTTCAGCATAAATAGTATCAAAGGCTAAACTACTTTTGCCTGAACCAGACACACCAGTCATAACTACTAATTTATCTTTAGGAATAGTAATATCAATATTTTTTAAATTATTCTCTCTAGCACCTTTTATAATTATTTCATTCATAGTATTAGTCCTTTCCGTACACGCTTGATTATACTCAAACAATCGTACGATGTCAAGTTAAATATTTAAAATTATTATGCTTAAATTAAATAAAATTATAATAAAAAAAGACACTAAGTGTCTTAAGTTCCAAATACTATATATTTAGCTT
>JAQVZB010000008.1 GCA_029004695.1 Bacilli bacterium
TATCGACTATTTCTCCTGCTCCTTTATTTAAAAAGATATTTAAGCTATTACCTAGTTTCTCCATTTCTTTAATAAATAAATATCTACTAATAATTGAAGCAACAGCTACACTTAAACATTTATCCTCGGCTTTAGTAACAAAAGTAATTTTAGTTATTTTATCTTTGATATTATATATATAAGTAAAATAATTTTGTGGGTGACAGAATTGATCAACAACAATATATTTATATTCAAAATTATTATTATTTACTAATTTATATAATACTTTATTATGCATAATAGTTTTAATTTTATTTAAATTATCATTAGTATTATTATATTCTTTATTAGTAAGTATTTCACTTACATAAGGAATTTTATTTATTAATGTTGGCCCGATTTTTAAAATCATATCATCAGTAATTTTTTTAGAGTCTCTGACTCCTAAATCATTTAATAAATTTATATGTTCTTTACTAACATAAGTCGCAGTTACAACAATAGGTCCAAAATAATCTCCAGTCCCAACTTCATCTGAACCGATTGTCGGAACACCAATAAACCGATGATCATTTTCTTGTTCTTTTTTATCTTCTTTTAATTTTTCGGATTGTTCTAATTCTTTTTTAATATCGCGATTATTTAAAGAACTTTCTAAATCAATCCACATATTAGCATCTATATCAGCGCTTATGCCTTGAAACATAACTTTACCAGAATTGTATAAGGTTATAATAGTTTCACCTTCATCAGCTTGAAAAATAGCATAAGGAGGAGTTTTATCTCTTTTAAGATCAAAATAATAATCAATCATTTTATTTTTAATATTATCACTAACTTTAAATACTATCGTCAAACTTATCACCAAAAATATCATATCATATTTAGATTAATAAATCTTTCTTTTTTTGATCCTTTGATATATAATTAATAATAGGATGTGATAATATGAATTTTATTGATATCATAATTTTAGTATTAATATTATATTCGGGCTTATCGGGATTTCGAAAAGGAATTATCAATAGTGTAGTTGTATTAGTTGGGACATTATTAATATTTGTCTTAGCGTTTTATTTAAAAAATCCCATATCAGTACTTTTATATGAAAATTTTCCGTTTTTTACATTAGGGGGAAAGTTTGCTGGCATAACGGTCTTTAATATTTTAATTTATGAAGGAATAAGTTATTTAATAACAATCTTAGGACTTGCTCTAATTTTAAAAATATTTACAAAAGTAACTGGAGTTGTAAGTGGAATAGTTAATAATACTTTAATATTAGGATTTCCTAGTAAAATATTAGGAGCTATAATTGGATTAGTACAAGGATATATAATAGCCTTTGTGGTAATATTTATTTTAAGTTTAGTAAGTAGCACATCAAATAAAGTAAATGAAAGTGAATATGGTAATATGTTACTTGAAAAAACGCCTTTGCTTTCTGAAATCGTAAGTGATACTTATAATTCTATAACCGAAATTTATAAAATAGGTACTCAATATGAAAATGAAACAAATAAAGATGAAGCTAATTTAAAAAGCTTAGATATATTATTAAAATATGAAATTTTAGATATTAAATCAGCTGAAAAATTAATTGAAATTGAAAAAATTATAATTCCAGGAGCTGAAGACATAATAATAAAATATAAGGAGAATTTATGAAAAATTTAGAAAATGAAAATTTAGAAGATGTACTTACTAATGATTTAACTTTAGTTGATTATTATGCTTTATGGTGTATGCCATGTCGAATGTTATCTGAAGAATTAAATAAATTAAACAGTGTTAAAATAATAAAAGTAAATACTGATTTATATCAAGATTTATCTAGATCTAAAGGAGTAATGTCAATACCATATGTCGAAATATATAAAGATAAAAAATTAATAAGTACCTTTACTGGATTTAAAAGTAAATTTGAAATAGAAAAAATACTTAAAGAAATTTAAGTGTTTTTTTGACTTTTAAGTTAAATTTTGCTAAGATATCTCCTAAATATGGGGGTATTATGAAAAAAAGATTTTTATCGTTATCCAAATATATATCGTTTTATTATTTGTCATTATAAGTAATCCAGTATGAGAAAATTCATCTCATACTTTAAATCCTAATCAGGATAATATTTTAGCTTATGAAGACGGTCTTAAATTATATTACTTAAATAATTTTGTTAACGCAAAACGAATTGGTCTTAATAAAGAAAAAAATAAAGCTGATTTAATAATTTATAATATGTCTAATGAATTTAAAAGCGGAACTTTAGTATTAAATTATGCTAAAACTTCGGAATTAAATTATAAATATTTCAATATTGCTATTAATAATCATGTTTATCGATTAAGTGATTTATCAAATCGACTCCGAATTACTACATATTGGAAATAGATCGATTAAACGTAAATGGATATGATTCTTTAGAATATAATATAATGTTTGAAATTAGAGATGATGTACTAGGAAATGATGTTATTCATAAAGAATATAAATGTCAATTTAAAATCATAAATACGATAGAATAGATAAACTTGATTATTTTTATTTATTCACTAAATCATTTATAAAAATTACTTGCACCGATAATATATGAGTGTTATAATATCAATAGTTTTGAAGGGAGGGAAATATATTGACTAGAGTTGAAGTTAGAAACGGTAATCTTGATGGTGCATATAAAAGATTTAAAGTTCAAGTTGCCAGATCTGGTGTCCCTTCTGAGATAAAAAAACATAAACATTACGATAAACCTGGGGTAAAGAAAAGAAACGAAAAAAAAGAAATGATCAAAAATTCTCGTAAAAAGAAGTCTCGTGATTAGTTATATTTTAAGTAACCTTTAATAGGCTACTTTTTTTTGCATATAATTATAGAGGTGAAGATAATGCTTGAAGTTATTAATAACGCCTTAAGTAATTATGATTTTTATATTTGTTTGTATGACAATAAGGTCTATATTTATAATTATCAAGAAATAATTAGTTTTAATAATGATTTAATAAAGGTAAGACTTAAAGATAAAATTATTAAAATCAAAGGAAGCAAAATGTTAATTGAAAAGATGCATCTTCATGAATTATTAATTAAAGGTTTGATAGGTAGTGTATCTTATGAATAGTTTTATAATAATTGAAGTAAGAGGTTATATTAATAGATTTATTAAAAAGCTAGTCCATAATAACATCAGTATTTTTAATATTAATTATTTAAGTAATGAAAAAATTTTAATTAAAATAAATTTTAGAGATTATAAAGCTGTTAAAAGATTAGGGTATCTTAGTAAAATTAGAATCATAAAATACGAAGGACCTGAAGGAATTATAAAACATATTAATAATAATATTTATCTTTATATTATTGTTTTATTATGTTTTGTTTTAATGGATATATTAACGAGTTATATTATCAAAATTGATATTATTCATGAAAATTCAAAGGTGAGGAAATTAGTTAAAGAAGAGTTAGAAACCAATGGCATCAAAAGGTTTTCTTTAAAAAGAGAATTTGATGAATTAGAAGAAATAAAGAATAAAATCTTAGATAATAACCGAAATAAATTAGAATGGATAAGTATTACCAGAAAAGGTATGATATATGAAATTAGAATTGAAGAAAGAATAATTACTGATACATCTAAAGAAATAGGACATCGCCATTTAGTTAGTTTTAAAAATGCTTTAATAACTAAAGTTATATGTACTAAAGGTAATCTTTTAGTACGCAGTGGTGATTATGTCAAAAAAGGTGATCTTTTAATATCAGGAGAAATTAAATTATATGATGATATAAAAGGTAATATATTAGCTACTGGAGAAGTATATGGTGATGTTTGGTATACTAGTGATATAAGTTTTCCGCTTTATTATGTAGAAAAAACCTTTACTGGTGAAAAAAGATTTAATTTAAGTATTAATAATAAAATTTTATTTAATAATAAATATCAATATTTTGATCAAACTAAAGTTAGAAAAATAAAAATTTTAGGATTTAATTTTTCCTTTTATAATGAAGAAGAATATTTAATAAAAACTAAAAAATATAATGATCAAGAAGCCGAAAAAAATGCTATTAATAAGATATTATTAGAATTTAATAAAAAATTAAATGGTAAAGGTAAAGTTATTAGTCAAAAAGTTTTGAAAAAAGAACAAAATAATAGTACAATAAATATAAGGATATTTGTTATTACTAATGAATTAATTAGTAAACCATTATATTATCAAATTGGAAGTGAGATAAATGATACCCAAAATAGCAGTTGATATTATATATGAATTATGGCCAATGCTAATATTATTTTGTATTGTTTTAATTACGCTAAGAGTATGTTATTTAAAAAATGTTCAAAGGCCATTTATCTTATATAAAGAACTTATTAGTTTATGTTTTATTATTTATATATTATTATTATTTGAACTTGTTACAAGTACTGATTTTAATTCTTATAATAATAATTTTATCCCTTTTAAAGAAATATTTAGATATGATTTAACTAGTCCTTTATTTTATCGGAATGTTTTAGGTAATGTATTATTATTATTACCTTTTGGTTATTTTACTTCCTATTATATTAAAGTTAATAAATATTATATTAATTTTATTATTACTTTAATTATTAGTTTTTCAATTGAATTTATTCAAAGTAATATTGGGAGAAGTTTTGACATTGATGATATAATTTTAAATATGATAGGTAGTTATTTAGGATATTTATTATATAAAATATCTAGTAAATTAATGGTTAAGTATTCAGTTAAAATTAAAAATAATATTTTAATTAATATTATAAGTATTATCATTATTTTAGTGCTTATTTATATTATTTTGTTTATATATGGAGTTAGATTATGAATGAATATTTTATTGAAGACAAATATAATTATCAAGATTATCAATATTTATATGAAATTATCGATAATGCTTTAGATAAATTAAAGTTAAATAATGTTTCTTTTTCAATTATTCTCACTGATAATCAAGAAGTTAAAGATTTAAATAATAAATATCGTGGCATTGATAAAACGACTGATGTTTTAAGCTTTGCTTTAAATGATCAAAAAAGGATTAATTTACCTATAAATTTATTAGGAGATATATATATATCAATACCTAAAATGAAAGAGCAAGCTATTAATTATAAGACGGGAGAAAAAAGAGAATTATCATTTCTTATTATTCATGGTTTACTTCATTTATTAGGCTATGATCATCTTAATGAAGAAGATGAAAAAATTATGATATCAATTCAAAAGGAGTTGTTGGAATGAAAAAGATGCGTAAAATAAATATTAAAAGATTGGATAAATCATTTAAATATGCATTTGATGGGTTTAAATTTGCTTATAAAACTGAACCAAATTTAAAAATTCATACCTTTTTTGCCATATGTGTATTAATTGGTGGTTGTTTATTAAAAATTAGTACTTTAGAATGGATCTTTTTAGTCGCAATAATTGGTTTAGTAATAGGAGCTGAATTATTAAATACTGCTATTGAACATTTAGTTGATTTAGCTACTCAAGAATATAAACGAAAAGCGATGCTTGCTAAAGATACTGCTGCAGCGTATGTCATGGTTTTAAGTTTAACAGCAGTAGCAATTGGAATAATTATTTTTTTACCTAAAATAATTAATCTTATCAAGGAGTTAATATTATGAAAGAAAACTTAGAAAAAATAATTAATAATTCTTACAGTCCTTATTCTAAATTTAAAACGGCTTGTATAGTTAAGATGACTAATGGTCAAGAATTTATTGGCGTTAATGTCGAAAATGCCTCATTTAAAAATGGTTTGTGTGCTGAACAAGTAGCAATAGCTACTGCAGTTGCTGAAGGATATTCGAAAGAAGATTTTGCAGAGTTACATATCTATAGTGATACTGATAATTATACTTATCCTTGTTTTTTATGCAGGCAATTATTAATCGAATTTTTTGATTTTAGTAAAAAAGTATATCTTTACAAAAAAACGGGGGATACACAAATTTTAACTATAAAAGATTTATGTCCATATCCTTATGATTTAGAGGAGGTAAAAAATGGTCAATGAATTAGAAAGATTACTTAGTAACTCTTATGCTGAATATGATTATAAATGTTTTAGCTGTATTGTAGTAATGAAAGATGGTAAAACATTTAGTGGGGTTACGGTAAAAAATCAAATCTTTAGAGATGCTATATATGCTGAGCAAGCTGCGATTGCAAGAGCAGTAAGTGCTGGATATAAATATGGTGATTTTGAAAAAATATATATAATGGTAGGGACAACTACGATAAATGATTTAAAATATATTAATAAAGATGTTATAATTGAATTTATGGAACCCGATGCTCAGGTTTGGTTATATGATAAAAATCGTAATTACCGCGTTATGAAAGTTGGTAATTTATTATTTAATATTTATTAATTTAGAAAGGAGCATAAATATGAAAAGTGGATTTGTAAGTATAATTGGAAGACCTAATACTGGTAAAAGCACTCTAATTAATACCATTATTAATAATCATATTGCGATTGTAAGTAATGTAGCTGGAACAACTAGAAACACCGTTCAAGGGGTGTATAATGATGAAGAAGCACAAATTGTTTTCATAGATACTCCAGGTATTCATAAACCCAAAGATCGATTAGGAAAGTATTTAAATCGTCAAAGTTATAGTTCACTTTCAGAAACAGATGTAATATTATTTGTTGTCGATGCTTCAACTGGAGTTGGAACTGGGGATAAATTTATAATTGAGACTTTAAAAAATATTGATATTCCGGTAATATTAGTCTTAAACAAAATTGATAAACTAAATGATGATGGTATTATCAACGCTATCAGACAATATAAGGATTTATATCATTTTTCGGAAATCATCCCCATAAGTGCTATGAATAATGATAATATTGGAAGATTAATCAAAATAATTAAAAGTTATTTAACCGATACGATTATTTATTATGATAATGGAACAATTACTAATACTAATGCGGAATTTATGGTTGCTGAATTAGTTAGAGAAAAGATTCTTAATTTAACTAATGAAGAAGTACCTCATTCAATTACTTGTGCAACATCTTATTACAAAGATAAAGGAAGTTTAGTAGAAATATATGTTGATATAATCATTGATCGAGATTCATTAAAAAAAATCATCATTGGTAAACAAGGATCGATGTTAAAAAATATTGGGATATTAGCTCGAAAAGATATTGAAGGTTTACTTGGTAAACAAGTTTACTTACAATTATTTGTTAAAACAATAAAGAATTGGCGAGATAAAGAAAGATATTTAAAAGAATTAGGATTTAAAGAAAATGAATAGGTGGTAATTATGGCAGGAAAAATAACAGAAAAAACCTTAAGAGGAAAAGAAGCTTTTGAACTTTATATAAAAAATAATGGTGATCAAAGTATTTATACATATCTTACAAATAAATATGGAGTTGCTGAACCGACAATTAGAGGGTATATTACTCATTATAAAAATCGAGTAATAAGTCCTAAACCAACTAAAGAAGAACTAGAATTATATGAAGAAATTGTTAAAATTAAGCGTACTAAAATTGGAAAAAGAGTTGTATCTTCATATCAAGGAGAAATAACAAATAATTTTAAAAAAGATTTAATAACTGATTTTCTTAATATCAAATATATTAAGGAATTAGTTGCTTATGCTATTACATCACCATATGCGATAGAAGAAATATTTAAAAATATTGATAGTGCTATTAATTATTCTGAATATAATGAAGAAGAAATTAATAAATTAAATAAAATAAAAGAAGTTATGGAAATAAATCGTAAATTAATAAATGATGAGCGAAGAATAAACGTTCGAGAAAAATTCACTTCGATAAAAAATGAAAAAAACATTAATTTAATTTGTGATATTTTAGAAGAAGTGTTAATTGAAGGAATTGAAAATTTAAATCCTATTATTAGTTCTTATGGTATAAGCCGAAACAAATTTGATAGTAGTTTACCAAAGCTTGCTAATGGCACTGAATTAGAACAAGCATTATATAATCAGTATAATATATTATTATTAAATGAAAATGAATTGTTAGAACAAAACTATTTATATATGGTAGACTGCATAACAAATGGGATTATAAAAAATGGCATTAGTACTTATTTCAATTTATTAGATTATTTTCGCATGACCAAAATAAATCCGATCGAGTTTCAAAGACGAGGGTATAAATTAATGAAAAATAATATTATAACCAGAAGAGAATATGAATCAGTTTGTAATTTCTTTAAGTTATATGAAAATTCACTACGTTTACTTTCCCATAAAGAAGCTCTTGAATATTATTATTCAATATCAGGAGTACCAGTTACTAAAGAACAAAAAGAAATGATTATTAATTATATCGAAAATGAACTAGGAATAAAATTATATACTGGTGTTTTTGAAAATGCTTGTGATGAAGCATTAAAAAATATGTTAGTTACTAATAATTTAGCTTATGTATAGATATTGAAAATTTTTCCCAATATATTAATAGAAAGGTATTGGGATTAATTTATGAATAAAAAAGAAGCCTGGGATATGTTTAAAAAAACCGGGAAAATAGAATATTATTTAAGATATAAGAGAAGTGAATAATAAATGCTTAAAGAAGTAGAAGGTATTATAATAAGTGAAACCAACTATGGTGAAACTAGTAAAATAATTAATATATTAACTAATGATGGTATAGTTGGTGTAATGGCTAAAGGATCAAAATCTTTAAAAAGTCCTTTAAGAAGTTATACTCAAAAATTCACTTATGGGAAATTTTATCTTTATTATAAAGAAAATAAATTATCGATTTTAAAATCAGTTGATATTATTGATGATTTAATTAGTATTAAAACAAACATAGAATTAATTGGGTATTTATCTTATATATCAGATTTAATTTATCAAATAATGAAACAGAATTATGATAAAGATTTATACAATCTATATATAAATGCCATTTTAAAAATAAATGATGGCTTAAATCCTAAAATAATATGCAATATTGTCGAATTAAAAGGACTTGATTATTTAGGAGTTGGAATTAATTTTAATACTTGTGTTAAATGTGGAAGCATGAAAAATATTATTACGATTAATCCAGATGAAGGTGGGTATATTTGTAAGAATTGCTATACTAATGAAAAATATCATGATGAAAAAACTCTTAAAATGTTAAGAATGTATTATTTAGTTGATATATCTTCAATAAGTGATTTAAAAATAAGCGATGAAGTTATAAATAATATAAATAATTTTATCAATATTTATTATGAAAGATATACTGGTTTATATCTAAAAAGTAAAAAATTTTTAGATGCGATAACTACTTAAACTTATGGAGGATTTATGAAGTATAATTTACAAAGAAAAGAATATTTATCATGGGATGCTACTTTTATGATTATGTCATTAGTAATAGAGAAAAGAAGTAAAGATCCTTCTACCCAAGTTGGAGCATGTATAGTCGGAAGTGATAATCGGATTTTATCACTAGGGTATAATGGAACTCCTAATGGTTTTTTAGATTCGGAATTTCCTTGGAGTAGAGAAGGAAATAAAATTGAAACCAAATATCCTTATGTTGTTCATGCTGAACGAAATGCGATTTTAAATTATCGTGGTAATAAGAAAGATTTAGAAGGATCAAAATTATATACCTCATTATTTCCTTGTAATGAATGTGCCAAAGAGATCATTCAAACTGGTATTAAAGAAATTATTTATGATATAGATAAATATGCTCATTTAGATGAATATAAAGCTTCTAAGTTAATGCTTGATAAATGCAAAGTTAAATATCGAAGCATTACTAATGAAGTAAGAAAAGAAATAAAACAATTTAAATTATAAACCACTATTTAAAAATAGTGGTTTTAATGTTATACTTTTTTAAGTAAAGGAAGTGCATATATGAATTTAAGAGATTTATATATTAATTATTTTATAAGTAAAGGGCATAAGTTTATTCCTTCAGCTCCAATAGTACCTGAAAATGATGCCAGTGTTTTATTTAATACGGCTGGTATGCAACCTTTAATACCTTATTTAATGGGAAAAAAACATCCATATGGTAATAGGTTAGTTAACTATCAGAAATGTGTTCGAACTAATGATTTAGATTCAATTGGGGATAAAACCCATCATACTTTTTTTGAAATGTTAGGTAACTGGTCGTTAGGTGATTATTTTAAAAAGGAGTCAATTGCTTTTAGTTTTGAATTTTTAACAAAAGTTTTAGAAATCCCAATTGAAAGATTAGCTGTGTCAGTTTTTGAAGGAAATAAAGATATACCTAGAGATGAAGTAAGTGCTAATTATTGGCTGGATTTAGGAATAAGTAAAGACCGAATTGTCTATTTAGGAATGGATGATAACTTTTGGATTGCCGGTGAATATGGTCCTTGTGGGGGAGATTCGGAAATTTTTTATTTTCGAAGTAATGAAGAAATTCCCATAAAGTTTGATCCTCATGATCATCGCTGGGTTGAAATATGGAATAATGTTTTTATGGAATATAATAAAAACCAAGATGGAACATTTACTAAATTACCTAAAAAGAATGTTGATACCGGTATGGGTTTTGAAAGAGTAGCTGCAATTCTTGAAGAAAAAGATGATAATTATGCATCATCAGTTTGGAAAGATATAATTGATAAAATAAGTGAAATAGCTAATCTACCTTATGAAGGTAATGAAAAATCAATGCGAATAATTGCTGACCATATTAGAACTTCGGTTTTTATACTTGCTGATAATGCTGGAATCAAACCAGCAAATACCGACCAAGGTTATATATTAAGAAGATTAATAAGAAGAGCTATCAGACATGCTAAAATACTTAATATTGATATTAATAGTAATTGGGAAGAATTAATTGCTAATCTAATCATTAATAAATATTGTAAGTATTATCGTGAACTTAATGATAATAAAAATATTATTTTAGAAGAATTAAAAAAAGAAAAAGACCGTTTTAATAAAACTTTAGAAAAAGGTTTAAAAGAATTTGCTAAAGTATTAAGTTCATCTAATAAAATCATTACTGGTCAAGATGCTTTTAAATTATATGATACTTATGGTTTTCCGATTGAATTAACGGAAGAGTTAGCTCAAGAAAAAAAATTAAACGTGGATATTAAAAGATTTAAAGATAAATTTAAAGAACATCAAGAAAAATCAAGAATTGGAGCAATTGGAAAATTTAAAGGTGGAATGGGTTCTAATGGCGAAATTGAAACTAAATATCATACCGCAACGCATTTATTAAATGCCGCTTTAAAAGTTGTTATTAATCAAAATATCCATCAAAAGGGATCTAACATTACGGAAGAAAGATTAAGATTTGATTTCAACTGTAATCATAAATTAAGTAATGAAGAATTACAAAATATCGAAAATTTAGTCAATAAGTGGATTAAAGATGAAATCGAAGTTAAAGTAAAAGAAATGAATAAGAATGAAGCTTTAAAAATTGGAGCTGAATGTATGTTTATTGATAAATATCCTGATTTAGTAAATGTATATTTTATCGGTGATATATCAAAAGAATTATGTGGAGGGCCACATGTTAAAAATACAAAAGAATTAAATCATTTTAAAATCATTAAAGAAGAAGCCTCATCTTCAGGCATTAGAAGAATTAAAGCTATTTTAAATTAAAATAGCTTTTTTAGATATTTATTTATAAATAAGTAAAATTATGATAATATTATCACTAGGTGATGAAAAGTGAACAACATTCGTAATTTTTGTATTATTGCCCATATTGATCATGGTAAAAGTACTTTAGCTGATCGGATTTTAGAATTAACCGGTGGAGTAGAAGTCCGTAAAATGAAACCTCAATTACTTGATAATATGGATATTGAACGTGAAAGAGGTATTACCATAAAATTAAATGCTATTGAGCTTACTTATAAAGATTATACTTTTCATTTAATAGATACCCCAGGACATGTTGATTTTACTTATGAAGTATCAAGAAGTTTAGAAGCTTGTGAAGGAGCATTATTAATAGTTGATGCGATTCAAGGAGTAGAAGCTCAAACTTTAGCTAATTTATTTTTAGCTTTAAATAGTAATTTAACCATTATTCCAATTATAAATAAAATTGATTTACCTAATGCTGATATTCCCAGAGTAAAAAAAGAATTAAACCAATTATTTGGTTTTAAAGAAGAAGAAATTCTTTTAGCATCAGGTAAAACTGGCGAAGGCGTTCTTGAAATCTTAGATGCCGTAATTGATCGAATTCCAGCTCCTAAAAATGAAAATATAAATGAAACAAAAGCTTTAATATTTGATACATATTTTGACTCTTATCGAGGTGTTATAGCATCTATTTGTGTAAAAAGTGGCGAAATTAATGAAAATGATACCATTATAATGATGAGTAATGGCGAAGAATACGAAGTAGCTGAATTAGGGGTTAATAATCCTGAAACTAAAAGATTAAAAGCTTTAAAAGCTGGTACTGTCGGATGGTTAAGTGCTAATATTAAAACTATTGATACCGTAAGAGTAGGAGATACGATTACGACTAAAAGCCGAAAAGCAATTAAACCTTTAAGTGGCTATAAACCAATGAAACCTATGGTTTATTCAGGTATTTACCCAATTGAGCCAAATAAATTTGTCCCATTAAAAGAAGCTTTAGAAAAATTAAAATTAAATGATGCTTCTTTAACATATGAATCAGAAACAAGTGAAGCTTTAGGATTCGGATTTAGATGTGGCTTTTTAGGATTACTTCATATGGAAATTATTGAAGAAAGACTTACGAGAGAGTTTAATATTGATATAATTGCTACGAGTCCTTCCGTTATCTATGAAATATTACTAACTAATGGTGAAAAAATATTAATTGATAATCCTAGCCAGATGCCAGATCGAGTCAAAATTCAAAGTATAAGTGAGCCTTATATTAAAGCTAATATTTTTGTTCCTGCTTTATATATTGGTCCGATTATGGAATTATGTCAAGAAAAAAGAGGTATTTATCAAACAACCGAATACATAGATGAATCGAGAGTAAATATTCATTATGAGTTACCTCTAGCGGAAATTGTTTATGATTTTTTTGATCGTTTAAAAAGTTATACTAAAGGTTATGCTTCTTTTGATTATGAATTATCTGATTATAAAATAAGTGATTTAATTAAAATGGATATTTTAATAAATAATGAAATCGTAGATGCTTTAAGTGTTATTGTTCATAAAGATGCAGCTTATCAAAGAGGAAAAACTATAACCAATAATTTAAGAAGTATTATTCCCAGACAACTATTTGAAGTTCCTATTCAAGCCACTATTGGATCTAAAATAATAGCTAGAGAAACAATAAATGCGATGCGAAAAAATGTTTTAGCTAAATGTTATGGTGGAGATATATCTCGCAAAAGAAAATTATTAGAAAAACAAAAAGCTGGTAAAAAAAGAATGAAAATGATTGGTAGTGTTGAAATACCACCAGAAGCTTTTTTAAGTATTTTAAAAACGGAAAAAAAATAAGAAATTATTATCCTTTTAAAATACTTTCTTTTTTTGTATAATAATAATGTGAGGTAAAATAGATGGAAAGTGTTTATATTCATATTCCTTTTTGTAAGAATATTTGTTCTTATTGTGATTTTTGTAAAATCATTTATAATCCAGCTGATGTTAAAAGATATTTAGAAGCCTTAGAAAAAGAAGTAAAAGAATATTATTTAAATGAAAAAATAAAAACAATTTATATTGGAGGAGGCACTCCTTCTTCATTAAATGCTAATGAATTAAGTCAACTTTTTAATATAATAGAATTATTTAATAAATCTCAATATTGTGAAATTACTTTTGAATGCAATGTAAATGATATAACTTCTGAATTAATAGATATTTTAATAAATAATAATATCAATCGCATAAGCATTGGAGCAGAATCTTTTAATAAAGAAAAACTAAAATTTATGGATCGAACTTGTGATTATGAAGATTTAAAAATAAAAATGAATTTAATCCGTAATAAAGGCATTAATAATATAAACTTAGATTTAATGTATGGAATTCCAGGAGAAAAGATCGATATATTAAAAAAAGATTTTAAATTATTATTAAAATTAAATCCGGAACATATTAGTACTTATTCCTTAATTATTGAAGATGGTACGATTGCGAAAGTTAAAAATACTCATAATATTAATGAAGATATCGATTTAGAAATGTACAATTACATAAGAAAAAAGCTTAAAAATAAAGGATATATTCATTATGAAATTAGTAATTTTTCTAAACTGGGTTTTGAATCTAAGCATAACTTAACCTACTGGAATAATAAAGAATATTATGGTTTTGGTTTAGGAGCTTCAGGTTATATTAATGGTTTTAGATATGAAAATACTAAAAATATTAATAATTATTGTGAAGGAAAATATCGCTTTAAGGAAAGTTTATTATCTAAACAAGAAATGATGGAAAACGAAATAATATTAGGATTAAGAAAAATTAAAGGGATTAATCTTCAGGAATTCTTTGATAAATATGAAGTAAATATTCAAGATGTATTTCCAGTTAAACCATTATTAAAAAGCAAAGAATTAAGATATAAGAATGGTCATATTTATATCAATCCTGATCAATTATATGTTATGAATGAAATATTAATTAAATTAATATAATTTATGTATAGTAATTGTAAAATAATTATCAATTGAAAACATTTTAAAGTATATGTTACAATTATTGATAGTAAAGAAGGTAAGTATGAAAAAGATATTTAAATTAATAATATGTACTTTAATATTTAGTTTTATAAATGTTAATGCTGCGACTTTAACTTTTGAAGGTCCAGATAAAATTCAGCAAGGTACTTCTGGTAATCAAAAAATTATGCTTAATACAGCTGCAGGCGAAAAAATAATCAAAGTTGAGTTTGAATTAGATCTTGATGCCAATTATACTTCTTATGGGGTAACAAAAACTTCTTATATATTAGGAGAATTAAAATTAGGTAAGTCGATTTTATCAGCTAATAGTGGTTCGTATTTAAATGGTGAACTAGGTTCATTAACAGTAACAAATAATACTGGTAATAATAATCTTGCTATTATTAAAATTAAAAATATTATCTTTACTTATGAAGGCAATAGTACTCAAATAGGTATTGATTATTCAAAACAAATTACTTTAATAGCTACTACAACAACCTTAACAAAACCTAAAAGTAATAATGCCTTATTAAGTAATTTAACTTTTTCAGTCGGTAATATTACTCCTAAGTTTGATAGTAATATAACTGAATATAAAGTATTTGGGATTAAAGATACGATTAAAACAATAACTATAAATCCAACCTGTGATAATTGTATGACAACAGTAAACTGTGAATTAGGTTGTAATAATGTTAATAATCAGTATCGACCTAGTTTAGAAATTGGGAAAAATATTATTAAAATTTCTACTTTAAGTGAATCAGGAAATAATAAAATGGATTATCTTATTACGATTTATCGTGGTGAAACAACTGATAATTCTTCGTTTCTAAGTAATATTGAAATAGAAGGTTTTAAATTAAATGAAAAATTTACGAAGAAAAATCTTGACTATACTTTAGAAGTTCCTAATGATTTAACGGAATTAATTATTAATGCTACTTCTGAAGATGAAAAAGCTAAAGTTGAAATCAGAGGTAATGATAATTTAATTGTTGGGGATAATGTTATTACGATTACGGTAACATCATCTGAAACTGAAAGTGTTAATATTTATAATATAACAGTTACTAGATTAGAAGTAGGAGAAATAATAAGTTCGACAACTCCTATTATTGAAAAAGATGATAGTAATAATCAAACTTTATTAATTGTTTTACTTGTTTTAGGTGGTTTAGCTATAATTGGTACATCGGCTTATTTTATCTTTTTTAGGAAAAAGAAGAATGATAAAAAAAAGCCAGAAATAATTACTGATGAAGGTAATATTAAAAAAAAGTCTAAAGAAACAGAAGTTTCGATTAAGGAAAATGTCCTTGCCGATGAATTAGATATGATTGATAAAAAGGTAAAACCAACAATTGATGAAGCCTTAGCAGATTTAATGACGACTAAAGAATTATTATTAGATGAAAAATAATTGAAGCCCTTAATATAATATATTAGGGGTTTTTTAAATGATATTTATAGCTCATCGAGGTTTATATGATGAAAAGATAGGAGAAAATACGATATCAGCTTTTGATAATGCTTTTAATAATGGTTATGATGGCATTGAATTAGATGTTAGAAAAACAAAAGATAATAAGATAGTTGTAATCCATGATTCTTTTATTTCAAGGGTCAGTGATGGTTTTGGTCTAGTAAAAAATATGACTTATCACAATTTATTAAAATATAATTTTGGGAAAAGTTATAAAGAAAGAATTCCTTTATTAAAAGAAGTTATTAATAGATACACCAATAAAATTATTTTAATTGAGTTAAAAGAATCTATTTTAATAGAGGAACTTGATTTAAATGCTAAAAACAATTATTATATAAGCTCATTTAATTATGATTATATTAAAGATATTCCGAAATCAAATAATTATAAAAAAGGGATTATAAATTATGTTTTTAATTCTAATATTGATTTAAATAATATCGATTTTATTATGATTTTAGATAATTTAATTAATGATAAAATATATAATTTTTATCAAAAAAACGGAATTGAAGTTATAATATATGGTGTTGGTAAAAATATTAATATAAATTTAAATAAAAACGATATCAAAAAGACTAAATATATTATTTAGTTGAATTAATATTTTTTTAATGATAAAATGTTATTGTCTAGAGGTGGTAAAATGCTAGAAAAAACAAATCTATATAATTCGGAAATTTTTGAAGAGGCTTTAGTTAAAAAAACCCTTCAAGAGGTATATAATTCTCTTGAAGAAAGGGGATATAATCCGGTTAATCAACTAGTAGGATATTTCATAAGTGGAGATCCAGGTTATATTTCATCTTATCAAGATGCTCGCGGTAAAATATCGGAATTAGATCGATCTAAAGTACTTATTACCGTACTTAAAGATTATTTAGATAAATGAAGCATTTAGGAATGGATTTAGGAACTAAAACTTTAGGCCTTGCTACTAGTGATAAACTTGGTATTATTGCATCACCTTATAAATTAATAAGGTATAATGATCTTAATTTATTAATTGAAGAATTATTAGCAATTATTATCAAAGAAAAAATTGAAGTTCTAGTTTTAGGATATCCTAAAAATATGGATAATTCTTTAGGATTTGCCGTTCAAAGAACAATGGAATTTAAAGAATTATTACAAAGTAAATGTAATTTACCATTACATTTAATTGATGAGCGTTTAAGTACTGTAGAAGCAGAAAATATGCTCATTGATGCAAATGTATCTAGAAAAAAAAGAAAAAAGATAATTGATGAAGTATCGGCAAGTATAATATTAGATACTTATTTAAGGAAAGTTGGTTAAAATGGATAAAAGCACTGGAAAAATAACAATTAAAAATAATGAAGGAAATCAAATTGAATGTGATGTTTTATTTACATTTGATGATGAAGAAACAAAAAATAGTTATATTGTATTTACAGATAATACTTTAGATGAAAGCGGTAATATTAAAGTATATGCTAATACTTATGATCCTGAAGGTAAAACTGATGATTTAGGAGAAATAAAATCTGAAAAAGAATGGCAAATCATTGAAAATTTACTAGCTTCATTACAAGAAAAAATAGGAGAAGCAGAAAATGGATCAAAAACTGGAGAAGAAACAATATAATTTAGATTATATTATTTCCAAAATTATTACGATAATTACGATTTTAGGAGTGATAGCACTTGTATTTTTTATTAGTGTGTCGCTTTTTTTCTTAGCTCCAGTAGATAGTAGTAAAGATACTTTAATTAATTTTCTAGTTAAAGAAGGAGCATCTAAAATTCAAATCGCTGAAGAATTAGATAAAGCCGGCTTAATTAAAAATGCTTTCTTTTTTAAGTTTTATATGAAAATAAATGAACAAGAAATTTATCCCGGAACATACAAATTATCAAAGAGTATGTCAGTAGATGAAATTATAAAAATATTAAATAGTGGCAATTCTTTAGAGAATGAAACGATAACGGTAACTTTTATTGAAGGTAAGAAATTTATTAGTTATGTAAAACAAATTAGTGAAACCTTTGGTATTCCGGAAAATAATATTTTAGCGAAATTATCTAACGAAGAATATTTAACATCTTTAATAGCTAAGTATTGGTTTTTAAATGAAACGATCTTAAATAAAGATATTAAATATCCCTTAGAGGGTTATTTATTTCCAGATACTTATATCATTAAAAAAAGTGCTTCAATTGAAGATATTATAGATTTAATGCTTACAACTATGGATCAAAAATTAACGATTTATAAAGATGAAATAAATTTGTCAAACTATAAAATAAATGAGATGATAACTTTAGCTTCAATTATTGAGTTAGAAGGAGCTAATAGTTTAGATCGAGCTGGAGTAGCAGGGGTATTTTATAATCGATTACAAAATGGTTGGACATTAGGTTCTGATGTTACTACTTATTATGCAGTTGATAAGAATTTTGATGTTGATTTATCAATAAATGATATAAATTCTTGTAATCCTTATAATACGAGAGGAATATGTGTATCTGGATTACCAATTGGGCCAATAGCTAGTCCTAGTTTAGCTTCAATTGCAGCTGTAATTGAACCTACTAAACATGAATATTTTTACTTTGTTGCTGATAAATCAAAAAATACTTATTTTAGCAAGACAGAAACTGAGCATCGTGATATAATAAATAAGTTAAAAAAAGAAGGTAACTGGTTTGAATATTAGGAGGACACCCAAATGAAAGAAGTAATAACTGAAATGGAACGGTATGCTATTGCTAATAATGTACCGATTATTGAAATAGATTCAATCAAGTTTATTATGAAATATATTAGATTAAATAATGTCAAAAATGTCTTAGAAATAGGTTCAGCAATTGGATACTCGGCTATTTTAATGGCTAATGCTACTGATAATGTCGAAATAACAACCATTGAAAAAGATGAAAAAAGATATAAAGAAGCTGTTAAAAATGTCAATAAATGTGGGTTAGATAAAAGAATCGATATAGTCTTTAATGATGCTTTAGAAGTTAATTTAGCCGGTCATAGCTATGATTTAATCTTTATTGATGCTGCTAAAGGATCATATATTAAATTTTTTGAAAAATTTTGTCATTATTTAAATCCGGGAGGAGTAATAATAACTGATAATTTAAAATTTCATGGTCTTGTAAATAATAAAACTTCCGTAAATACTAAAAGTTTAAGAGGAATTGTTGATAAAATTGAGAAATATATTAGTTTTTTAAATGATAATAAAGATTATATAACTAAATTTTATGATATAGGAGATGGCTTATCAGTAAGCATTAAAAAAAATAATGAAAAATAATAAAATATTAGTAAGTGTAAATAATTTGGAAGATATAAAAAAATATGAGGAAATTGGGATAACTAATTTTCTTTTTGCACTAGAAGATTTTTCGGTTGGTTATCAAGCTTTTAGTTTAAATGAGTTAATTAATTTAGATGTTAATGTTTATTTAAATATTAATATTATTATGGATACTAAAAAAATAGCTGAATTTAATAAAATAATTAGTAAATTAACCTTTATCAAAGGGATTTTTTTTGAAGATGTAGGTTTATATTATATATTAAGAGATACTAAGATACCATTAATTTGGAATCAAGCTCATTTTGTCATTAATAGCCTTAGTATTAATTCTTGGCTTGAAAGAGTAGAAAGTGCATCACTATCAAATGAACTTACTTTAAATGAAATTAAAGATATCTTAAATAAGACTAATAAACCTTTAATAATGCCTGTTTATGGTTTAAATATGGCAATGTATTCAAGAAGATATTTACTAACCTTTTTTAATAAATATCATAATTTAAAATTAATTAAAAGTGGATTATTAAAAGTTCATAATCAAGATAATACTTTTTATGCTACCGAAAATGAGAATGGGACAGCTTTATTTTATAATCAACCTTTTAATTATATATCTTATTTAAATAAGATAAATGATCAAAAAATATTATTCTATTTAATTAACCATCCGCAACTTAATTTTGAAATGGTTAATAATTTAATTAATCATCAAGAAACAATAAGTGAAGAAAAATTTTTAAAAGAAAAAACCATTTATAAATTGGAGGATAAATTATGATTGAATTATTATCACCAGCTGGGGATATGGAAAAATTAAAAATCGCCTTACATTATGGAGCTGATGCAGTCTATTTTGGTGGTCAAAGCTTTAGTTTAAGAGCTAATGCTAAAAATTTTTCTAATAAAGAAATAAAAGAAGCGGTCAAATTAGCTCATCGTTTAAATAAAAAAGTTTATGTTACGGTTAATATTGTTTTTCATGATGAAAATTTTAAAGATTTAGAAACTTATTTATTATATTTAGATGATATCGATGTTGATGCGATTATGGTAAGTGATGTAGCTGTTTTAGATTTATGTAACAAACTCAATTTAAAATTAAAAAGATATATATCTACTCAAGCCAGTATTTTAAATAAAGAAGCAGCTTTATTTTATAAAGAATTAGGAGCCTCTCGAGTCGTACTTGCTCGTGAAGCAATGAAAGAAGATGTTATTGCAATTAAAGAAGCTACTAATCTAAGTTTAGAAACCTTTGTTCATGGCGCTATGTGTACTTCATTTAGCGGTCGATGTATATTATCAAATTATTGTACTAATAGAGATTCTAATCGAGGGGGATGTGCTCAAGTATGCAGATGGAATTTTTCGCTTTTTGATCTTGATAATAATCTGATTAGTGATAATTTTTGGATGTCACCTAAAGATTTAAATATGTCAACTTCAATTATCGATATGATTGATAGTGGGATTGATTCATTTAAAATTGAAGGCCGAATGAGAAGCATTTATTATATAGCTACTATTCTCCATGTTTATCGAAATATTTTTGATAAAATAAGTACTAATACCTTAAATAAATCATATACTAACTACTACCTTAATATATTAAAAAGATGTGCTAATCGAGAAACAGCACCCCAATTTTTTAATCAATTTCCGAATGAAAATGATCAATATTATTTACAAAATCGTGATGAATTATCAAATCAAGATTTTTTAGGTATCGTTTTAGAAAATAAAGATGGAATAATTACGATTGAACAAAGGAATTATTTTAAGGTAGGAGATATAGTTCAATTTTTTGGCCCTAATATCGAAATGTTAAACTATAAAGTTGATAAAATATATAATGAAAAAATGGTAACAATCGAAATTGCCAATCATCCCCAAATGATTATCAAAATTAAAGCGAATTTACCTGTTTCTAAGTTTGATATGATGAGAAGCAAATTATTTGACATTTAGATATATTTGTAGTATCCTTATTTAGATTTAATTAAACAAGAAGGGAAAATGTGTTATGACAAGAAAAGAAATTCACTTAACTAGCGAAGGATTTTTAGAGTTAGAAACTGAATTAAACATACTTAAAACGGAAAGAAGACCCCAGATTATTGAAGCTATTAAAGAAGCCAGAGCACAAGGTGATTTATCAGAAAATGCTGATTATGATGCAGCAAGAAATGAACAAGCTGAAGTAGAAAGTAGAATCACTGAACTTGAATATATGTTAAGCAATGCTAAAATTATTGAAAAAAAAGAAACCAATGGCGTAGTAGATTTAGGTTCGACAGTAATAATTGAATACGTAGAAGATAAAGAAACTGAAGAGTACCAAATTGTTGGTTCAATGGAAGCTGATCCATTTGAAAATAAAATTTCAAATGAATCGCCAATTGGAAAAGCAATTATTAATAAAAAAGTAGGCGATATTATAAGTGTTGAATCACCTACTGGTAGTTATAACATAAAAATTATTAAAATTAATTAATAATTTTTTTTATAATGATTATTATATGAGTTGCATAAAATTGGGATATAAAGTATAATAAATAAGACTTTACAAGGAGGAATAAAATGAAAAATGTTAAAGAAATAGAAGTAAAACTTGAAGGAAAAAAGTGGGAAGAAGCACTTGATAAAGCTTATAAAAAACAAAAAAAAGATATTAAAATAGATGGTTTTAGAAAGGGAGCAGTACCAAAGGATGTTTTTATTAAAAAAGTAGGTATTGAAGCATTATTTTCTGATGCTGTTGATCTAAGTTTAAATGATCTTTATAAAAAAGTAATTGCTGATAATAAAGTGACTCCGGTATGTGAACCTAAAGTTGATATAACTCATATCTGCGATCATGATGCAACTTTTAAATTTACAATCATTGAAAGACCAGAAATTAAGTTAGGTAAATATAAAAATTTAGGAGCTAAATTAGAAGATGTAAGTGTAACAGCTGATGAAATTAAAGCTGAAATTAATACCCTAAGACAAAAATATATTGATATTGTAGAGAATAATGATGGAATTGTTGAAGATGGTTCTACAGCAGTTATTAATTTTAAAGGTGTCGTAGATGGTAAAGAACTAGAAGGTGGAAGTGGTCAAGATTATCCACTTGAAATTGGTTCTAATACTTTTATTCCTGGTTTTGAAGAAGGTTTAAAAGGAATGAAAGTTAATGAAGAAAAAGTTATTAAACTAAAATTCCCTGAAGATTATGTTGAAGATTTAAAAAATAAAGATGTTGAATTTACAGTTAAAGTAGTTGGAATTAAAAAAAGAGTTTTACCAGAATTAAATGAAGATTTTTATAAAGATTTAGGATATGAAAATGTCAAAACGCAAACTGAACTTGAAAGTGAAGTTAGTAAAAATCTTCTTGAACATAAAAAGGTAGATGCTGAAAATAAATATATTGATGAGCTACTAAAAAAAGCTATTGAAAACTTAGAAGTTGAAATAAATCCTGAAATTATTGAAGATGAAGTTCAAAGAATTATTAATCAATATACTAATCAATTACAAATGCAAGGTTTAACCCTTGACCAATATTTAGAGTTTACAAAATCAAATCTTGAATCACTTAAAAAAATGATGGAGCCTGAAGCTATAAATCGAATTAAATCAAGATATTTACTTGAAGAAATCGTTACTAAAGAAAAAATTGAAGTTCTTGATGAAGAAATAAAAGCCGAAACTAAAAAAATGGCTGAAATGTATCAAGTAACTGAGGAAGAATTATTAAAAATGATTGGTAATGAAGATATGATTGGTTATGATTTGAAAATGCGTCGTGCTATAGAAATATTAAAAAAATAAGCTTAAAATAGGCTTATTTTTTT
>JAQVZB010000009.1 GCA_029004695.1 Bacilli bacterium
GTTTTAATCATGAAGAGAGAAGAACAAGAAAACTATTATTACATAAAAGAGAAATTATTAAATTAAAAAACGAAATTAATAAAGAAGGCTATACTATTATTCCATTAAAATTATATTTAAAAGAAGGAAAAGCCAAAATATTTATTGGTGTTTGTAAAGGAAAACATCTTTATGATAAAAGAGAGACTATTAAAAAAAGAGATCTTGAAAGAGAAACAAGACAATATGAATTTTAAAAAAAGATTAATTTTTTTTATATTTTTTCTATGTTTTTCCATTATAAATGTAGATGCTTATAATAAATCAGTTATTGATATTACTAAAATGGATATTACGGAGTTAAATAAGGCCTTAAACTCAGAGATTATTACTAGTGAAGAACTAATTAATCTTTATTTAGATCGCATAAATGAATATGATAAAAAATATAAAGCGATTATTACTATTAATGAAAATGCTATAAAAGAAGCTAAAAGATTGGATCAAGAAAGAAAAGAAGGCAATGTCAAATCTTTATTACACGGAATTCCCATTATTATAAAAGATAATATTAATGTTCAAGGATTGCCTACAACAGCTGGTGCAAAAGCTTTAAAAGATAATTATCCTAATGATAACTCTTTTGCAATTCAAAAGTTAATTGATGCAGGAGCTATTATTTTAGCTAAAGCTAATATGAGTGAATTTGCTTTTTCTGCTAAAAATTCTAATAGTAGTTATGGTGGGGTTAGGAATGCTTATAATTTAGATTATAGTCCTTATGGTTCAAGTGGTGGTTCAGCTGTTTCGGTAGCAGCTTCTTTTGCATCAGCTGCTTTAGGTACTGATACTAATTCTTCCATAAGACTACCTGCTTCGGCAAGTAATTTAATTGGTTTAAGACCAAGTATAGGTTTAATTAGCAGATCAGGAGTGTTACCTTATGATCCGGAAAGAGATACTATTGGAACTTTAACGAAAACAGTATCAGATACTATTATACTGATGAATATCCTTAATGGATATGATAAAAATGATGAAAAATCAATTAAACAAGAACAAAAAATATATAAAAAAAACAAATCTGATTTAAAAGGAATAATAATTGGCATACCTACTGATTTTTTATATGGTTCAAATGATAATAAATTAGTTGAAAACCAAGAAACATATTCAGAAATAAAATTATTAATGGAAAAAGCTATAGAAAATTTGAAATTAAAAAAAGCTAATATTATTTTTTTAGATAATTATTATAACTTTAGTACTAATAATTGGTCTTCAAATACATTGAGTGGAGCCATGTTTTGTAATGCATTTAACAAATATATAAAAAATACTACAGGTAATATAAGAGACTTTCAAACTTTAGCTGTTAGCAATGGTATAACAACAAATTTAGAAGGACAAGTTTCTGACTGTGATAAAAATATTGATATGAGTAATAAAAATATTTTAAAAAAAGATTACGAGAATTACATTAATAATATTATGGAAGAAAATAATGTTGATATAATAGCATATCCAGCAAGTAAAAATAAATTATCAAAATTTAATGATATAGAATCATTAATAAATTTATCATCTCATGCATCTTCTACCATAAATTTTCCAACTATAACTCTTCCTTTAGGTTTTGATAAAGAAGGATTACCTTATGGAATAGAATTTATGGTCCCTTATAAAGAAGAAGAATTATTATTAAATGTAGTTTCTTTATATGAAAAAGATTATTTAAATGTACAGACACCAAAAATTGCTCCTTCTTTATATGAAATACCTAAGGAAGTAGAAAAGTTAGTTACTTATTATCGGAAAATTGTTCAAAAAAATAATAAATATTTTTTTGAGAAAGAATGGTTAGATGAAGTTAAAATCTATTTTAGAGAATATTCTTCAAGTGATAAAATAGATCAAGAAGCAAAAACATTAAATATTAAATATCTAACAAATGAAAGTTATGCAATTATATTAACCGGCTTATTATATTTGCTTAAATTAATACTTATTATAATCCCCTTTATTATTGCTAAAAATATATATAAAATAAAAAAATCAAGAAGCAAAAAACATTAAAAAATTTTCTCATTATATTGTAAAGAAACAAGTGATTATTTGTGCATATAATACAATATTAAGGAGGAAAACTATGTTTAATTATACAAAAATAGAAAATAATAATGATTTCGGACCTAGCCCTTTTGTTGTTAACATTGATAAAGCTAGTTCAGAAAATAATTTTTTTCGTTTAGCTTTATGGACAGGGCAAAATCTTCAACTAACATTAATGAACATCCCAGTTGGTGGTGAAATTGGTTTAGAAATTCACCCTAATGTTGATCAATTTTTAAAAATCGAAGAAGGTTATGGATTAATAATAATGGAAAATAAAGAAAATAATTTTAACATAAAAGAGCAGGTAAATAGTGGCTTTGGTATATTTATACCTGCTAATACTTGGCATAATCTAATAAATACTGGAAATAGACCAATTAAGTTGTACTCAATCTATGCTCCACCTAATCATCCTCATGGTACTGTTCATGCAACTAAAGAAATATCAGATATGATTGAGAAACATTGACATTAATTTCACTTATAATTACTTTAATATAAAAAAGTATCTAGATTTTGATTTATAGTGTATAATGTGTATTATATACAGTATTGCAAGGATGATTAATATGATCAAATTTGTCTTAGTTGATGATGACCAGGAATTAAGTTCTAAAATTGTTAGAATTATTGAAAAAAAAATATTTAAAACAGATATAGATTATTATATTGAAAAATTTTCTTCATATGGTTATTCACTTCAAAAAGTAATTGATGATTGCTCAGTTCAAAAAGTATTTATTTTGGATATAGATTTAGGTGAATCAATATCCGGACTAGAAATTGCTAAAAAAATAAGAAAAAATGATTGGGATAGTGAAATAATTTTTATAACTAATCATGATAAAATGTTTGAAGTCATTTATCGAAATATATTTAAAGTTTTTGCTTTTATCGAAAAATTTATTTCTTTAGAAGAAAGATTAGGAGAATGCATTACTACGATAATAAATCAAAAATCAGATTTAGGTAAATTTTGCTTTTCTAATAATAAAATAGATATTCAAATATATTATAAAGATATTACTTATATTTATCGAGATACTGAAGATAGAAAATTGATTATTATAACAACTAATAATAAATTTTTAATAAATATGTCTATTAAAGATATTTTAAAAAATTTAGATAGTCGATTTAAACAAATTCATAGAGCTTGTATTGTAAATACTGATAGAGTAAATATGTATAATTGGCCTAAAGGGTATTTTATACTAGATACAAATGAAAAGGTGGACATGTGTTCCAAAAAATATAAGGGCAATATAAATGAATAACTTATATGAAATTCCTTTTTTTCTTACTTCTATTTTAACTGTATTAGTGCTTGTTTTTTGCTATCGTCATTTTTCAGATAATAATAAAAAAATTGGTCTTTCGCAATGGATAATTATAATTATAATCTCTTTTTTTATTATGCAAAATAATATACGAGAAAATATGTTTTTGAAATCGATAATAATTCTTTTATTAAATTTTTCCCTTTATTATGCTATTTTTCGCGAATCTATTTTAAAAACAATTTATTTAGTTTTATTTATTTGTATTATATCAATTTTTACTGATTTAGTATTTTCGGTTTTAATTTTGAATTTTGTTCCCGATATTAATTATTTTAATACTCATATGCAATTAGACAAAACTATTTTTTCTATTATTGTATGTTTTATTTTTTATTTTATATGTCGCATTCCTTTTTTAAAAAAAGTTGCTATAACTTTATTAATAATTATAGAAAATAAAAAAAATAATTTAATTATTTTATATTTAATATTTGCGATAATTGCGACATTATACACTATTTATATTTCTAACCATATTAATAATTTCATGTATGTATTATCTATCTTAATTATTGTCTTTATTTTTATAACTAGTTCTTTATATTTCAAAGAAAAATATAAAAACAGTTTATTAAAAATTAAAAATCAAAATTTAATTGAGAATCAAATATTATTTAAAAGATGCATGGAAGATTATCGTATCCTAAGACATAATTTATTAAATGATTTAATATTTATTAAATCAATATGTACTAATGAAACCCAAGAAATAATTAACGAAAAAATTTCTAAATACGATATCATGCCAAAAATATTATATAATTTAAATACTATACCAGAAGGATTACAAGGTATTATATATTTAAAATCAAGTATTGCTAGAAATTCTGGTGTTCATTTTTATATTGATAATTTTTCTAAATTCAATTATAAAAGTTTGAGTAATAAAATATATGTAGATTTATGCGAAATTATAAGTATATCAATAGATAATGCTATTGAAGCAAGCATAAACACCAAAGATAAAGTTATTTATTTAAATTTATTAGAAGAAAATAATTATTTATTTATTGAGATTATTAATACTTTTTGTAATGATATTAATATTGATGAAATCGGAGATATGAATTATAGTACCAAAAAAAGAAATAGCGGATTAGGTTTATATTATATTATCAATTTAAATAGAAAAATTAAAATAAAAAATAAAATAAGAGATAATTTATTTATAATTTCAATAATCATAAAAAAAGGTTAATTAAAACCTTATTTTATTAAAGATTGCGGACATTCTGGTTCTTCACAAAACCAAAGGAATGAAGCAAGAGATGCTCCTGTAGAAGCTCCTATGGATGCAAGTAGTTCAATCATATAATCAACTCCTTTCATTATTTAATTTATAATTTAAATAATTATTAAAATTAATATTCATAATTTTATATAAAAGCGGAGAAATTAAAAAACTTTGATACAAAAGAACTAGGATAATAATATTAGAAATTAAATTATTTAAAGTAAATATTCCTATAATATAAATTACTATGGTAATTAAACTATATAGCTTTAATTTATTTCTTTTGGTTTTATTTACTAAAGGCCTTTTTGGTGTGTCAGCTGGGCTAAATAATAAAAAAATTAGCAAAAAATATATTGAAAAAATAATTTTCATTGTAATATTGCTAATAAATAAATTAGCAATAAGTGGAAATCCTATAAAAGCTATACTAGAAACTATAAAGCATCCAATACTTGATTTAGCGTGAAACCCAAAACTAAAACTTCTTATTATTACGTAGAAAACAAAAAAAATTATAAACTCATCAAATATACCTAATATAACACTTAGAAATAAGTAGAACAAAGATCTAGAGATAATAATATATAATGTATTAATTCCATATTTTATTTCTTGTAATTTAATATCATCATATTTATTTTCTTTTTTTATTAAATGAATTAATTTATTTATAATTTTATTTCTCACTTCAAATACCTCAACAATAAATTATCATTTTTTGTCATATTATCATTGGAAAATGATTAAAACTAATGTTTTTATACCTAAAATATATATTAAATATTTATTAATTAAATGGATAATATTTCAAACAAACTATATATGATTTTGTTATATGTTTTTCTATTTTAAAATAAACCTTGTTATACTTTCTATATTACTAAATGCTATGAAGTAAATGTGTTTTGGTGGTATTTAGAGCGTTAAAAATAATAAAGAAGGGTAGGTGTTTAGCATGAGAGGTAAAGTTAAGTGGTTTAATAATGAAAAAGGCTATGGTTTCATAGAATATGAAGATCTTGAAGATATTTTCGTTCATTATTCAGCTATTAATAAAGAAGGATACAAAACTTTAAAAGAAGGTGACTTAGTAGAATTCAATTTAATAGAAACAACAAAAGGCTTACAAGCGATTGATGTTTGTGCTGTTGTTATGACTACAATTTTGTAGTTTTTTTATTGCCCATATGTTATAATTTTAGTAGGAGTTGATAATTTGAAAATGATAATTCGTGGTGTTAAAGTAGAGATAACACCAGCAATTAAAAATCACATAACAGAGAAAATAGGAAAACTTGATAGGTATTTAAAAGATCCAGAAAATGTTGAAGCAACCGTAATTATTAGAATCCGAAATAATGAACAAATGATTGAAGTTACAGTACTTACTCAAAAGTTTACCTTAAGAGCAGAAGAATCTCATGCTGATTTGTATGCGGCGGTAGATTTAGTTTTAGACAAATTGGAAAGTCAATTAAGAAAACATAAAACAAGATTAAAAGATAAATATAAAAAAGAACCAAACAATTTAAAAGATTTTATATTTGATTTTGATATTTTGAAAGAAAAAGAAAATAAAAGTAATATTGTTAAAAGAAAAAATATTGATTTTAAACCTATGGATGAAGAAGAAGCAATTTTACAAATGGAATTAATAGGTCATGATTTCTTTATTTTTAATAATATTGATGAAGATTGTATTTCGGTAGTTTATAAAAGAAAAGATGGAAATTATGGAATTATTAATACAAAATAAAGATGTAAAAGTCTTTTTTTTTTGATATAATAACTAAGTGAGGTGCAAAAATGAGTTTATTAAGAAAATTAGTTGATACTGAATATAAAGAATTAAGAAGATTTAATAAAATAGCTGATGAAATTATGGCTTTAGATGAAGAATATTCTAAAAAGTCAGATAAAGAATTAGCTGGAATGACTGAATATTTAAAATCAAAATTAGCAAATGGAGTCGATTTAGAAGATATAATCATTGAAGCTTTTGCCACGGTTAGAGAAGTAGCTTATAGGCAATTAGGTGAAAAACCTTATAAAGTTCAATTAATCGGTGGATTAGCTATTCATTATGGTAATATCGCCGAAATGAAAACCGGTGAAGGAAAAACCCTTACCACAACTTTACCAGCTTATTTAAATGCTTTATCTGGTAAAGGTGTTCATGTTGTTACAGCTAACGAATATCTATCATCAAGAAACGCTGAATGGATGGGACCAATATATAATTTTTTAGGTCTTACTGTAGGAATTAATTTAAGAGAATTATCACCAAAAGAAAAACAAGATGTATATAATTGTGATATTACTTATTCAACTAATAATGAAATAGGTTTTGATTATCTAAGAGATAATATGGTTAGCCGTAAAGAAGATCGAGTTTTAAGACCTTTAAATTATGTTATTATCGATGAAGTAGACTCTATCCTAATTGATGAAGCTAGAACGCCACTTATTATTTCTGGCGGTAAAATGGATGCTAAAAATTTATATATTGATACTGATAGAGCCGCAAAAAGATTAAAATTTGAAGAAGATTATACAATTGATGAAAAAACCAAATCAGTTCTTTTAACTGAAGCTGGTGGCGAAAAAATCGAAAGCTATTTTAAACTAAAAAATTTATATGATGCTGAAAATACAGCTTTAGTCCATCATATAAATCAAGCTTTAAAAGCTAATTATGGCATGAAAAATGATGTTGATTATGTAGTAAGTGAAGAAGGAACTATCGTAATAGTAGATCAGTTTACTGGTCGTTTAATGCATGGTCGTCAATTTAGTGAAGGATTACATCAAGCAATTGAAGCTAAAGAAGGCGTAACAATAAATGAAGAAACTAGAACTTTAGCAACGATAACTTTCCAAAATTTATTTAGAATGTATAATAAATTATCTGGTATGACTGGTACTGCTAAAACTGAAGAAGAAGAATTTAGAGATATTTATAATATGTACGTAATTGAAATTCCAACTAATAAATCCTGTATTAGAGAAGATATGGCTGACTTAATGTTTGCAACAGCAGATGGAAAATATAGAGCCATAATTAATTTTATCAAAGAATTATATCAAAAAGGACAACCTATCTTAGTGGGAACAATTTCAGTTGATTCCAATGAATATTTATCGAGATTATTAACAAAAGCAAAACTTCCTCATGAAGTATTAAATGCAAAAAATCATGCACGTGAAGCCGAAATAATTGCTAAAGCTGGTGAAAAAGGTTCTATAACTATTGCAACAAATATGGCTGGTCGTGGTACTGATATTAAACTAGGAAAAGGTGTTACTGAACTAGGTGGTTTATGTGTTATCGGAACAGAAAGACATGAATCACGAAGAATTGATAATCAGTTAAGAGGTCGTGCAGGACGTCAAGGAGATCCTGGATATTCCCAATTTTTTATTTCGTTTGAAGATGAATTAATGATCAGATTCGGTACTGAAAAAGTGAAAAATATGATTCAAAATTTAGGTTATGATGAAAATCAACCTTTAAGATCAAAAATGTTTTCAAGAAGTATTGAAAGTGCTCAAAAGAAAGTCGAAGGAAATAACTATGATAATCGTAAAAATTTATTAGATTATGATAATATTGTAAGTGAACAAAGAAAACTAATTTACAATAAAAGAAATGCTATCTTAGATGCACAAGATATGAAAGATATTTCTAATGAAACTTTATCTGATTATGTTGAAGAATATTTAGAACCATTTATATCACCTAAAGAAGGAATTAAAGAAGAAGATTATAATTCAATAATAAACCATTTTAATAATACTTTATTACGCAATAATAAAATAAATATTAAAGATCTTAAAAAATTTAAAAATGGTGAAATAGTAGATTATTTATCTAATTTATTAATTAAAGATTATGAAGAAAAATTATCTAATATTCCTAGAGAAATTAGTAATGATTTTGAAAGATATATTTCTCTTAGAGTAATTGATGAAGCTTGGGTAGGACATATCAATTCAATGGAACATTTAAGAGAAGGTATTGGACTACGTGGTTATGGTCAAACCAATCCTTTACAAGCCTATGCATTAGAAGGTTTCCAAATATTTGATCAAATGTTAGATACTATTGATTCAAATATAGCTAACTTTTTATTAAAAGTTGAAATCAAACAAAATATTGAACCTAAAAAGAAAACTGTAATTCATACAAATGATGGCAAAGAAACTGTTAAAGCTGCCCCAAAAAAGAGTCAAAAAATAGGTCGTAATGAACCTTGTCCATGTGGCAGTGGTAAAAAATACAAACAATGCTGTGGAAAGTAAATATAATTATATGGAATTATGTTTACATCTAAAAATAAAAAGGTGAAGAAAATTAATTAGACAAGTTTTACATAAGCTTTTTAACAATTTTAAAAATATTTTAGAGTAAAGTATATGAAATTTGATTCGTTTATTAAATAATTATATTGAAGAACGAGAAATAAAGGAGAATATTATATGATGTTAAATAAGGAGCTCATAAAACAAGGTTTAAAAAATCAATTAATATCGATATGGCACATGAGTATTTTTAATATTATATCATTTATTGTATTTTGGTTGTCAAACATAGGAATAAAACCTACTGGAAAAGTAAGTGGAAATAGTTTTATTGCTCTTACAAAATATGAAGTTAATATATTTTTTGTTATATTTTCTTGGATACTATTTTTGTTATTATTTTCGATTTTTTATACAAAATTTTTAAAGAAAGATTTGAAAAAACAAATTGAACTTCATTGGATTTTTGTTATTATATTTTTTATAGTAAGCGTGATTTTTTGTTTAGTTGAATTTATATTATTAATAATTACACTAATTATTTCAACAGGATTCTTTAGTATAATAGTTAATTATCCAAACGGTATAAATGTAATAGTATTAGCTTATATAATTGGATATATTATTATAGACTTTATATTAGAAATATTGAAGAGAAAAGAAAATATAAAAACACTTAGTGAAAAATAAAATATAATTTTTATAAAAGGATTTAGATAATAAACGAAAAAATTATATAAGCTTTTAGATAAACTATGGAACTTAACCAAAATAGAAGTGAGTAACTGCATTAATAGAAAAAACTGAAAGTAAAATGCTCAAAAAAGAATTGAATTTAATAAAAGACAAATTTATGTTGCGATGGTAGAAAATATAAACAATGTTGTGGTAAATAAATTCAAACAAATTATAAATATTTTATTTACAGTTTTTTTATGATTTTAATTATTACTATAATTAAATAAAAATACTGAGGTTAGTAATTTAAGAAAAAATAAATATGAATAATAATAAAAACCAATTATTTTTGTGTTATAATAATGAAGAAATTTTTTGGGGGATATCACCTAAAAGAAAGAAGATAATTAATATGGCAATTAGAGTTACATTAAAAGATAATTTAGCAGGCGAAGCACTTAAATCTAAACTTAGTGCTTTAGGATTAGAATTGGTTTATAATGAAAAAGAAAATCAATTATTTAATAATAAAGAAGAAAAAAATATGAATAATAAATCACCGAAACAAACGATAAATAAAAAAAATGATGATAAAAAATAAGGCATTATAATAATTTTAGAAAGATTACAATAAATCATATTAAATTAAGGAGTTTTTAATGGAAAAAAATATGAATATAAATTTTGCTTGTTTAAAAGGTAGAGTATTAGATGCGCTTGATAAAACAGATTTAGAGTATATTAGAAATGAATTGCTGCAATTAAAAGAACCAACAATTGTTAGTGGAGTTGGTGGTTCTAGTGTTGTAAGTGAAATTGTTTCTAAAGTAATAAGAAAAAAGAATGAAATAATTACTAAAAATATGGAACCTAGAGATTTTAATTATGATAATTTAAAAGGATATAAAAATGTATTATCTTGTAGTTATAGCGGCAATAATTATGGAGTTGATTTAGCCTTTAATAATAATTTAAAACATTATTTATTATCAAATAACGCTTTTAATGATTTAAATACTACCTATTTAACCTATAATACCTCAATAGAAAAAGAAAGAAGTTTTATATCTTTAGGGGCAACTTTAATCCCAATAACAATTGTTATGGATTATTATTTAAATGGTCAAAAAAAATTTTTATTAGAACAAATTCAAAGTGTTAAAATTGATAATAATATCGATATTCAAACTGATATATATGAAATATTTACTGGTTATGATACAAGTATGACTTCAAAATATTTAGAATCAACAATGGTAGAAAGTGGGATAGGAATTCCGATTATTCATGATAAATATTCTTATTGTCATGGCAGATCTACTACCGCAATAAATTGTAAAAGTAATGTTATTTATTTAAATAGAGATACTGATTTAGATAAATTATTAATAGATGAACTTCTTCAATATCATAAACTTATTTTAGTAATTGATTCAAAGTTTAAAGATGATTTATTAGATGATTATCAAATGCTAATTAAAGCCATGTATTTAACCAAATTTATAGCAAATCAAAAACAAAAAGATTTATCGAAAGTTAATTACTCCCCGATAGTAAAAAAACTTTATAAATATAATGGCAAAATCTAGATAATTCTAGGTGGGACGCAAATAGAAAAAAGTCTTTTTTCTTACTATAATAGCAAATGCAACTAAAATTTGACAAGAAACAACTAAAAATTGGTAGAGCGCAACCAGTTTAAATAATACAATTTAGTCATGAAAGGAGAATTTTATGAATTTATCAGCTAACTTGAAAAAGATTAGAAAAGAAAATAATTTATCGCAAGAAGATTTGGCAGAAAAAATCGGGGTATCTAGACAATCAGTTTCTAAATGGGAGTCTGGGCAAGCATACCCAGAAATGGATAAAATGGTCCAACTTTGTAATTTATTTAAATTAAATATTGATGATTTATTAAATCAAGATATTGAAGAAGTAAATAATACTAAACAAGCTAAAAATAATATAAATAAATTTATTGATGATTTTTTAAACTATGCGACAAATACAATTGATATGTTTAGTAGTATGAAGTTCAAAAACAAATTAAAATTTATTTTTGAACAATGTATAATTATTAGTATATTGACAATTTTATTTTTAATAATAGGTGAAATCATTGAATATATATTAGGACCTTTGTTTTCTTTTGCACCAGATAAAATATATTATGTTATTATGAGCATATTTAAATCATTATATGGAGTTATATGCATGATTTTGGGAGTAATATTAGTTCTTCATATTTTTAAAACAAGATATTTAGATTATTATGAAATTATAAAAGAAGATACAGCAGATAATATTTTCGATGAAACAACATCAGAAAAAGAAACAAATTATAAAAAAGATAAGATTTATTTAGATAAGAAAAAAGAAAAAATAATTATTCGTGACCCTAAACATTCCGAATATCGTTTTATAAATACTTTATTTAAAATTTTTTTGTTTATAGTTAAATCTTTCGGGCTTTTTATAGGTGTAATATTTTGTTTATTATTAATAGGTTTTGTCTTTGGCATTGTGCTTTCGTTTTTGTTTATAAAAACCGGTATATTATTTGTGGGCACATTAATAATCTTGATTTCATGTATTATAGTTAATTATGTGATTTTAAAGATTTTATATGATTTTATATTTGAACATAAATCTAAAAAGCTAAGATTAGCATTATGTTTTTTCTTATCATTAATAATATGCGGAATAGGTATTGGATTAGTATCAATTGGAATTACTAAATTTAATATTGTTTCTTTTGGTGAAAATATTAAAACTGAAGAAAAAATAATAAAAATGAGTGATAATTTAATATTAACAAACCATTATGGAAACATAGAATATATTGAATCTGAAGATAATGATGTAAGAGTAATCATAAGAAGTACAAAATATAATGAAATTAAATATGATATAAATGATAATGTTTATTCATTTTATGTTAATTATAAAGAAACAGATATTCTAGATACATTAAGAGATATTATTAATGATATTAATAATAAAAAAATTGTCTTATATGATAATTTTGATATTAAAGTTTATTCTAACAAAACGAATCTAAATAAGATAACGGCAAATTTAGATGAACATTATAAAAATCAAGAAAATGAAAATTATGAAAAAGAAATCAACGAACTTTTAGAAGAAATAGAAACTTGCCAAGAAGATAACACCAAGCTTCAAGATGAAATATATGAATATAATGAAAATACGGGATTATAAGATAAATTATGAATAAGATTACAAATAATGTAGTCTTTTTATTGTCTCTTGGCGCAGTATTTTAATAAACAAAAAAATAATTTTGAATGTTGTACTATACATAATTTATTTTTTTAAAAACTCATGATATAATTATTACATAAAATAGGTGATATTTATGGAAAAAGATATTTTAATTAAAAATCTTGATAATTCCTTGATAAATTTATTAGCAATTGGGAGGTCGCTTTGACCTTGCTAATAAAGAAAGTAGAATAAGAGATTTAGAAAAAGAAATCAACGAATCTAACATTTGGGATAATCCGAATTATGCCAATCAAGTTAATAGTGAGTTAATTAATTTAAAAAAAGATCTTTCAAGTTATAATAAAATATTAAATGATCTTAATCAGTATAAAGAAATATTAGATATTAGCAATGATCAAGATTTAGTTAATGAAATAGAACGAAAAATTAGTTTTATTAACAAAGATATTAAAGAACTTGAAATCGCGACTTTATTAAATAGAAAATATGATAATTGTAATTGCTATTTAGAAATCCACCCGGGAGCAGGAGGAACTGAAGCTTGTGATTGGGCCGGAATGTTATTTAGAATGTATCAAATGTTTTGTAGTAAAAATAAATATTCTTTTGAAGTTATCGATTTACAAAATGGAGATGAAGCTGGAATAAAAAGTGCTTTAGTAAAAATTAGTGGTTATTATCCTTATGGGTATTTTCAAAGTGAACAAGGAGTACACCGGTTAGTTAGAATAAGTCCTTTTGATTCAGGAGCTAGAAGACATACATCATTTGCAGCGGTCTCAGTTATACCTGAAATTGAAAAAGATAATAATATTGAAATAAAACCAGAAGAGATAAGAATTGATGTTTACCGAAGTAGTGGTAAAGGTGGTCAAGGAGTTAACACTACTGATTCAGCTGTAAGAATAACTCATTTTCCAAGTGGAATTGTATTAACATGTCAGAATGAAAGAAGCCAAATTCAAAATAAAGAAACAGCTATGAAAATATTAATAAGCAAACTTGAACAAATAAAATTAAGAGAGCAAGATGAGTCTATCAATAGTATGAAAGGTAATACTAATATTGATTTTGGAAATCAAATTAGAAATTATACCCTTGAACCTTATAAATTAGTTAAAGATGTTAGAACTAATTATGAAAGTTCAAATGTTGATAAAATATTAGATGGAGATATCCTTCCTTTTATGGAAGAATATTTAAGAATAAAGAGGTAAATATGAAAAAAATAATTAATATTATAATTGGATCATTATTAATCGCCGTTTCATTCGATGTCTTTTTCTTATCTTATGAAATAGTACCAAATGGAATATTCGGAATGGCAGCACTATTAAATTATATAAATGGCTATGACCCAGCATTATTCGTATTGATAGTAAACTTTTCACTTATAATTATTGCTTTATTAACATTGGGACCTGAAAAATCGAAAGATTATGTATGGGCGGGATTATTAGTTCCTATCTTTATGTTTATTATTAACTTTTTTATCAATTATATTTCTTTTGACAATTTAGAAAAAATTATGGTAGTAATAGCAGGTGGTTTTTTAACTGGGTTAGGATATAGTTTAATATATAAAGTAGGACATAGAGTTGGTGGAATAGATATAATTCAAGATATTTTTAATATTATAACTGATTATAAAAATAAGTATATTTCTTTTGTCATCGAAGTTATTATATTAATACTAACTTTGATAATAATAAATTTAGAAACGATGCTTTATTCTTTAATTGTTATTTATATAATAAGATATCTTAGTTCAAAATCAAAAATCGGAGTTAGTTCAACTAAAACTTTCTTCATTATTACGAACAAAGAAGCTGAAGTTAAAAAATATATTTTAGAAGAACTTAATCATGATTTAACCGAATTTAATACTAAAGGTGGCTATAGCCATAATAAAAGTAAAATATTAATGGTTTCAATTAATAATAATAAATATTATGAATTAAAACAAGGTATCTTATTGATAGATCCTAATGCTTTTATTTCAATAACAGATGGCTATGAAGTTATAAACGATTTTAGCTCGATAAAACAAAAATTAAAATAAATTGGATATTATTTCAATTCACTTAATTGTCTACTTTATAAAATAAAGAATATAATTAATTATGAAAAAAATAATATTGTTACTTTTTATTTGTTTTTTAATAATTACGGTATTTAAAGTTGATGCTAGCAAAGTAACTTTTCCTTTAATAGGAAAAATAATTGTAATTGATCCAGGTCATGGTGGTGTTGATAATGGCGCCAGTTATTTAAATGTAAAAGAAGATAATATTAATTTAGCTATCAGTTTATATTTAAAAGAAGAGCTAGAAAATAATGGTGCTGCTGTTATTTTAATAAGAGAAGGTGATTATGATTTAAGTAAGCCAAATGCTTTGTACCGAAAAAAAAGTGATTTTGATAATCGGATTATGATTATTAATAATAGTAATGCTAATATGTATTTAAGCATTCATTTAAATTATTTTAGTCAAAGGGCTTATTATGGACCTCAAGTATTTTATACAGAAGTAATAAAATCTAATAAAAATTTTGCTAAAGTATTACAAGAAGAATTAAATAAAAGTTTAAAAACTAAAAGAAAAATTAAAAAGGTTAATAATTCAAATTATATGTATGGAAAATTAAATGTTCCTGGAGTTTTAATTGAATGTGGTTTCATATCTAATTATAATGATCGTAATAATTTACAAAAAAAAGAATATCAAAAAAAAGTATCCTTAACAATTACAAAAGGAATTATTAATTATTATCAATAAAAATGATTGTAAGATTATATTTTTTTATAAAGGATTAGTATTATTTTAAAATAAATTATGGTATAATTTCATGATAGGTGAGAGCATGGAAAAAAAGGTATTTAAAACAATAGATGAACAAATAGTAATCATGCAAAATAAAGGTTTAATTATAGATAACATTGATTATGCCAAAGATATATTAATTAGAGAAAATTATTTTTTTTTAAATGGATATCGGCATTTATTTTTAAAAAGTCCTAATGATAGATATTATTTAGACGGGACTACTTTTAAAGAGTTATATTCAGTCTTTAATTTTGATCGTCAAGTACGTAATATTATTTTTAAAAATTTATTAATTATTGAGAATAATATGAAAAGTATTTTTTCTTATCAATTATCTAAAGAATATGGGTATCGGGAATCAGATTACTTAAAGGCATCTAATTTCACAAATAATTCTGAAAAAAGTCGACAACTCAATGATTTATTAAAAAAAATGAAAAGACAAATTAGAGTAAATGGTAGCCAACATGCAGCAACAAGCCATTATGCAAATAATTATGGATATATACCTATGTGGGTAGTTGTAAAAGTTTTGTCTTTTGGGATTATAAGTGAGCTTTATCTAATAATGAAAAAATCGGATCAAGAAGCTATTTCCAGTATATATAATATTAGTGTTGAAAATTTAACTATTTATATGCCGGTTCTTGCTAATTATCGAAATTTATGTGCTCATGAAGATATTTTATATAATCATAGAAATCAAAGATTAATATCTGATACAAAATATCATAGTATATTAAATATTCCCATTATGGATGGAGAATATATATATGGAAAAAATGATTTATTTGCTTTAATAATAATTTTAAAACAATTATTACGTGATGAAGAATTTCGATTATTAATGAGTGAATTAAGTTATGAAGTAGATATCTTAACTGGAAAATTACATTCAATCGAAATTAGCAAAGTATTAGATGCAATGGGATTCCCATTAAATTTTAAAGAATTATCAAATTTATAGGAGTGATAGCATGAAAAAAAATATTATAATTATAATAACAGTTGCAATAATAGGGCTTATTTTAGGCTCGCTAGGAGTTTATTATGCAATTAACGAATTAGGATGGTTTAGTCACACAATTATTAATAAATCAGAAAAAGAAGTTACTATTAATGATAAAGGTATTGCAGATGCGGTTGAAAAATTATATGATGCTGTTGTTGTAGTTTCAGCATATAAAGAAGACAAATTAGCAAGTAGTGGGACTGGTTTTGTATATAAAGAAGTAGGTAATAATGCTTATATTTTAACTAATTCTCATGTTGTTAATGGTGCTAAAAAAGTGAAAGTTCAATTTACTGATGGAAATACTTATGATGTAAAAATTGCTGGTAATGACGAATACTCTGATATTGCGGTTTTAACAATTGATAAAGCTAAAATTATTAAAAAAGCTCAGCTGGGAAGCAGTGAAAAAGCTCGTTTAGGTGATACTGTATTTACAATTGGAGCTCCTTTAAATACTGAGTATTCATGGACAGTGACAAGAGGTATTTTAAGCGGTAAAGATCGCTTAATTGAAGTAAGCGCAATCAATTCTGAAACTGGTAATTTAGTAATGTCAGTATTGCAAACCGATGCGGCTATAAATTCAGGAAATAGTGGAGGACCATTAGCTAATGCAAATGGGGAAGTAATCGGAATTACTAATATGAAACTAATAAGTGGTGGTGTTGAAGGTATGGGATTTGCCATACCGATTGAAGATGCAATAAATATATCTAATCAATTAATCGAAAATAAAGATATAGTTAGACCAGTTCTAGGTGTGGGAACTTTAGATGTTACTGATACAGAAGCATTACAATATCAATATGGTATTAAATTAGATGATTCAATTACTTTTGGAGCCGTCATTGGTTTTGTTCAAAGTGGAAGTCCAGCTGCTGAAGCAGGTCTTGAAAAAGGAGATGTAATTACTAATTTTGGCGATTATAAAGTATCATCTTCTGCTAAATTGAAATACTATTTATATAAATATAAAATTGGCGATAAAGTTTTATTATCTTATATTCGAGGTAAAAAAACCGAAAGTGTAACTATCGATTTAAATCAAAAAGCAAGTTAGTGATAATTTGCTTTTTTATGATATACTATTACTGTTAAAAAGCAATTGAAAGTAGTTGATAAAATGTTAAAAGCAGGTATAGTTGGTTTGCCTAATGTTGGTAAAAGTACTTTATTTAATGCCATAACTAAAAAAAATATCTTAGCATCAAATTATCCTTTTGCTACTATTGATCCTAATATTGGAGTTGTTACTGTCCCCGATTATCGACTTGAATATTTAGAAAGTTTATATCTTCCCGAAAGAGTAATACCTACTACTTATGAATTTACAGATATAGCAGGATTAGTAAAAGGAGCTTCTAAAGGAGAAGGTCTTGGTAATAAATTTTTATCTCATATTAGAGAAGTAGATGCCATTGTAGAAGTAGTTAGATGTTTCGAAGGAACTGATATTATTCATGTTGAAGGAGAAGTTGATCCTTTGCGAGATATTGAAATAATTAATACCGAATTAATTATTTCAGATTTAGAAATAATTCAAAATAGAGTAAATAAAATATCAAAAAAGATCGAAAGTACTAAAGATGTTTTAGAAAAAAAAGAATATTTCACCTTAAAAAAATGTGAAGAAGCCTTGATAAAAGGAGAATCTTTAAGAAAAATAGAATTTGACAAAGATGAATTATTGATTTTAAAAAATTTTTCTTTAATAACCTTAAAACCAATTATATATATGGCTAATGTAAGTGAAGAAGATGCAATTATAGGAGATAATAAGTATACCCAATTTAAAGCATATGCGGGAAAGGAAAATTCATCAGTTATTGTAATGAGTGCTAAAATTGAAAGTGAGCTATCCGAATTAAATGAATCTGATAAAAAACAATTTTTATTAGATATTGGCATAGCAAATAGTGGCTTAGATAAATTAATTTATGCAACATATAATTTATTAGGTTTAGAAACCTTTTTCACTAGTGGTAAAGATGAATGTCGAGCATGGACTTTTAAAAAAGGAATGAAAGCTCCAGAATGTGCCGGTATTATTCATTCCGATTTTGAAAGAGGCTTTATTAAAGCGGAAATTATGTCTTTTGATGATCTTCAAAAATATGGATCTGAATTGAAAGTAAAAGAAGCAGGTAAGATGCGTTTAGAAGGAAAAGAATATTTAATGCAAGACGGAGACATTTGCTATTTTAGATTTAATGTTTAAAGAAAGGAAATAAAAATGACTATCAAAGAATTTAATGAAAAATTATCATCTAGTAGTCCAACCCCTGGAGGTGGCGCAGTAACTTCATTAATATCATCAATGGCAATTTCTTTATCTTTAATGGTAGCTAATTTAACTTTAGGAAAAGAAAAAGATCAAAAAGATGAAAAAGAAATTATTTCAATAATTAAAGAAGCCGAAAAATATCAAAAAATATTTTATGACTTAGTAAAAAAAGATGAAAAAGCTTATTTAGAAGTTTTAAAATCATATAAAATATCTAAAGATAATCTTGATAGAGATAAAAAGATCGAAGAATCTTTAATTAACGCAGCTTTAGTACCTAAAGAAGTTTTAACTAATATAAATAATATTATTTACATTATCGAAACATTAATGATAAAAGGCAATAAATTATTAATAAGTGATGTTGCAATAGCAGCTTCAATATTTAAATCTGCTACTGAATGTTCTTTAATGAATGTATATATAAATACAAAATCAATGAAAAATATCAAAAAAGCACAAAAAATTAATAAAGAAGCAGAAAAGATAGCAACTGATATTATTAAAAGAACTAATAATATATTAAATAATATTAAAAAGGATTTATTATGATTAAATTATATGGCACTCCAGTAGTTGATAAAATGCTAAAAGATATTAACAATAAATTAAATTATTTATCCAAAAATAATATAATTCCCAAACTGGCTATTGTAAGATTAGGCGAGAATAATGATGATATTTTATATGAAAAATCGATAATTAAAAATGCTAATAGTATTGGAATGCAAACTGATATTAATGTATTACCTTTAAATACTGAACATAAAACTTTAGAAGAATTAATAATAAAATTAAATAATGATAAATCAATTCATGGTATTCTTATTTTTAATTCTTTACCAATAAATATTGATGAATCAAAAATAAAAAAAATTATTAAAGCAGAAAAAGATATTGATTGTATTTCTTATAATAATATTGCTAAGCTTTTTATTGGTAAAGAGCCAGACTTTATACCATGTACTGTTGAAGCAGTTATTGAATTACTTAATTTTTATAATATTGATGTAGAAGGTAAAATAATTACGATAATCGGAAGAAGTGAAATAGTTGGGAAACCTTTATCAATAATGCTGCTTAATAAAAATGCAACTGTTACTATATGTCATTCAAAAACAGTAAATTTAATTGAGGAGTGTAAAAAAGCTGATATTTTAATTAGCTCGGTAGGTAAAGCTAATATAATAACTGATAAGTATATAAATAAAGATCAAATTATAATTGACATCGGAATAAATTATCTTGACGGAAAAATATGTGGAGATGTAAATTTTGATTCAGTTAAAGATAAAATAAAAATGATTACGCCAGTTCCAGGAGGAATTGGTACTATAACTACGACAATTTTAATAAAAAACACAATTTATAATGCATATAATTTATATATTAATAATAGGTAGAATGTTAGTAATAAACTTTATAAATTAATGAGATAGTGATATAATTATTTAACAAAAAGGAGTGATTTAATGAAAGTATCTCAAATAGGTTTAATATCAAGAAAATTAGAAAGTTTAGATTCACAATATCCCATTCAAGATATGTTAATTCAAACTGGTCAAGTTACTCAATTTTCTAGTGGCATATATGGTTATGGTCATATTCCTTTTTTAGTTAAAAAAAATATTAATCAAATAATAAGTGATGTTTTAACTAAATATGGGTGCTCTGAAATATCATTACCTTTATTACAACCTGAAAGTTTATGGCAAGAATCCGGAAGGTTAGATAAATATGTTGCAAATGATGTAATGTTTCGTTCTTTAACGAATAAAGGAAATTACTGTTTAGCACCAACAGCTGAAGAAGCAGTAGTCAGTTATGCAAAACCAATTTTAACATCTTATAAACATTTACCAGTTACTTACTTTCAAATTGGAGAAAAATTTCGAAATGAAATTAGAACCAGAGGATATTTATTAAGAGGAAAAGTTTTTGAAATGATGGATGCTTATAGTTTTGGTAGAAATCAGCAAGATTTAGATTATGAATATGACAGAATTAAAGAAGCTTATTTTGAAATATTTGATACTTTAGGTTTAGATACTCAAGCTGTAATAGCTGATAATGGCGATATGGGTGGAAAACGTTCAGAAGAATTTATGTGTTTATCTTCAATTGGCGAAGATAAAATTTTAGTTGATGAAAAAACTGGCCGAGCATTTAATTCAGAATTATTAGAAAAGCCAGATTATCATAAATTTTTAAAAGATAATTATGGAATTGAAGATATTAATTCTTTAGTTACAAAAAAAGCAGTTGAGCTTGGTCATATATTTCAATTAGGAGATGTTTATGGTCAATCTATGAATGCTAATTATATAGATGAAAAAGATCAACAACAACATTTTGTAATGGGCTGTTATGGGATAGGTGTTAGTAGAACTTTAGCACTTGTTTATGAAAATAATATTATTAAAAGTAATAAAGGTAAATTTGAAGGGGTTGTTTTACCAATAAATATTACTCCGTATTTAGTATATATAATTCCAAAGTTAGATGAAAAAGATAAGACCGATAAAGCTTTAGCAGTTTATAACGAATTAAATAATTTTGGTGTAAAAGTGCTTTATGATGATCGTGAAGATATGGGAATTGGAGCTAAAATAAAAGATAGTAAAATTGTTGGAACTCCATATGTAGTTGTTTTTGGAAATACCTTAGACCAAGGATTTATTGAAGTGGAAAATAATCTGACTAATAAAAAAATAAAGCTATCAACAGAAGAATTTATTTTGGCATTTAAAGAACTAGAACAAACTAAAAAAAGTAATAATACAATCGAAAATATTATTAAAAAATGATAAATCAAAAATTTAAAATGCGTTTGCATATTAAATAGTGGTATGCTATAATACCGGCAGAGCTTTAAAGCTCCTTGTTTGCATAATGGCAAGCCGAATAGACCAAAAGGAGGGAAGAAAAACGATGAATAAATATGAAATTATGTTTATTGTAAAAACAACAATTGATGAACAAGAAACAAAGAAAAGTGCTACTAATCTAAAATCAATTATCACTGATATGAAAGGTGAAATAATTGAGTTTAAAGAAATGGGCCGAAAACAACTTGCATATCCGATCAAAAAAGAAATAACAGGTTTTTATTATCTTATTGTTTGTAATTCAAATGCCGAAACTATCTTAGAATTTGAACGTAAAGCAAGAATAGATGAAAATATTTTAAGACATTTAATTATAAATTTAGATAAGGAGTAAAATATGAATAATGTTAGTTTAGTTGGAAGATTAACTAAAGATCCAGAATTAAGAAGTGTATCAGATGGACGAGCAGTTGTTAATGTAAATATTGCCATAAATAGAACTTTTACTAATGCAAATGGCGAAAGAGAAGCTGATTTTATTCCGGTTGTAGTTTGGAATCGACAAGCTGAAAATTTAGCAAAATATTGTTCTAAAGGATCACAAGTAGCTGTTACTGGAAGAATTCAAACAAGAAGCTATGATCATAGTGATGGAACTAAAAGATATGTTACTGAAGTATTAGCAGAATCTGTAACTTTTTTAAGTAGTAAAAATGATGGAACTTCTAATACATATAATACTCAAGGTCAAAATAATAACGAAATGCCAACTTCTGATTTAACTGAAGATCCTTTTAAAGATTTTGGATCAGAAGTAGTATTAAGTGATGATGACCTACCGTTTTAAGGAGGAAAATAAATGGCTGAATTTTATCGTAAAAAGAAAAAGATTTGTCAAATGTGTGCTGGTAAAAGCGTAGATTATAAAGATGTAATGATTATGAATAAATATATCAACGAAAAAGGAAAAATAATGCCCCGAAGAATGACTGGGGCATGTGCTAAACATCAAAGATATATTGCTAATCAAATAAAAAGATCTCGTTTAATGGCTTTAATACCATTTGTAAAATAAAAGTTGTTTTTAACAACTTTT
>JAQVZB010000010.1 GCA_029004695.1 Bacilli bacterium
TTGTTGTTACTTCTAAAGTTAAATTATAATACATCGTTAAGTCAGTTGTACTATTTCCTGTTACCGTAAATGTTTTAGTTCCCCATAAAGCTTCTCTTGGAAACATATCGCTCATGGTTATATTACTTCCCCCAGAATAAGTAATAGTCATAGTTCCACCACCAACTGTTATGGTAGTTCCTGATTCTGAACCAGTAATATTAGCAGTAAAATAAGCATAACTTAATGCTACTACTAATAAAAATAAATAAAAAATTATTATGATTTTTAATGATTTATTTATTTTTTTTAATTTATTCATAAATACCTTTCTTTACACTATTTGATTTAATTATAGCATATTAATTTTAATATTTATTTAATAATAAATAATTTTAAATCTTCTTCGGTAAGTTCAATATCATAATCTTTAACATAAATTTCTGCTATAACATCTCCTGTATTTACTTTATCTCCTATTTGATGAAGAAGTTTAATTCCGACGGAATGATCAATAATATCTTCTTTAGTAGTTTTACCCGCTCCTAGTTTTAATGATAATTTAGCACAATTAAGAGCGCTAATTGTATTTATGGTTCCAGCAATATTACTTTTTAATAATAATACTTTATCACTAACTTTAATACCTTTTAAATCCCCGCCTTGGGTCGTAATCCATTTTTCAAACATTTTATAAGCACTGCCTTTTTTTAGAGCATTATTAGATAATATTTTAGCATCTTGAACAGAAATCCCTTTAGCCATACTTACAATGTGAGATGCAATTTCGACACTTACTTCTTTTAATTTATTATTTTTTCCCTTTAAAACTTCAATTGCTTCAAGTACTTCAAGAGCGTTACCAATCGAAGATGATAATGGTTCATCCATCGGTGTAATAATGGTTTTTACTTTTTTATTATAATGATTGCCAATACTAATTACCCACGAAGAAAATATTTCAGCTTCTTCTTTAGTTTTAATTAAAGCTCCACTACCTACTTTAACATCTATTACAATATAACTTGCTCCACTAGCTATTTTTTTACTCATAATAGAGCATGCTATTAAAGGGATAGATTCTGTCGTACCACTTACATCTCTAAGAGCATAGATAATTTTATCTAAAGGAACTAGCATTTCACTTTGAGAACATACCGCTAGACCTATTTTATCAATTTGATTATAAAATTCTTCTTCAGAAATTTGGGTTTTATATCCCGGAATACTTTCTAATTTATCAATGGTACCACCAGTATAGCCTAAACTTCTACCACTCATTTTAGCCATCGGAATATTCATACTAGCAACAATTGGCGCAACGATAAAAGTTGTCGAATCTCCGACTCCTCCCGTTGAATGTTTATCTGATACTTTTTTATTAAAATTATATACTTTACCACTTTTGATAAAAATATCTGTTAATGATAAAGTTTCATTTAAAGTCATGCCATTAATCGTTATCGCCATTAAAAGAGAACTCATTTGATAATCTTTTATTTCACTTTTATGATAACCATTAAAAGCCATAAAAAGTTCTTCATATGTTAATTCCTTTTTGTTTTTCTTTTTAGTTATAATGTCTATAATGCTCATACTTATCCTCTTATTCTTTTTGTATTATACTATAAATTTAATAAATAAACAACCTTACCGGCAATAAAAAAAAGAGATTATCTTCCTCTTTCTTTTACTTTATATTCTTTAGACATTTTATCTAAGAAGTTTAATTTGGCTCTACGAACATAGCCTTTTTTAATAACGGTAATTTTATCGATTAAAGGACTGTTAATAGGAAAGCATCTTTTAATAACAACACTGCCACTTTTCTTTCTTACGGTAAACATTTCTGAAACCGAACCACCCTTTTTAGATATTACCAGGCCTTCAAAGGCTTGAATTCTTTCTTTTTTTCCTTCTTTAATCCAAACATCAACTTTAACAGTATCTCCAACTCTAAATTCCGGAGTGTCTTTTTTAATTTGTTTGGCATTAATTTTTTCAATTAAAGGATTCATTTTACATTTCCTTTCTATAATATATATTCTAGAATCATTTATAAATTTAAAGCGGATTATAGAAGTTTTCTTTCAAAAACAAATAGATTATAACATAGTACTTTAAGCTTTTCAAGTAATTATCTTCTTCTATTACTTACTTTTTCATAATTATAAGTTTTAAGTCGCTTTTTTAATTCTGAAGCTAAAAATCTAATCTTTTTCATATATAAAATAATAGTTTCTTCAGATAAAAATTTTTCATATTTTTTTAAGATTAAACTTCTTAATTTAGCTAAATCATCATATAATAAACTTGTTTGGTCTTGATTATCATCTTCATTATTTAAATATATTAATATTCTATTAGCTAATTGATCAATTTTGGGCATAATTTTATTTAAATATAATTCATCAATTAATTTTTGATTATTTAGAATAATCGTTTTTTTATTAATTTCTAATTTTAAATAATTTTTACTTAACTCTCTATTTATTAATTTGTTTTTTTCTTTCTTTTTAATTAAATAATACATAATCCCCCACCTTAATTAATTAAATCCGCTCTTTTTTCTTTCGTTATTCTTATTCTTTCTTCTTCACGGTATTTATTTATTTTTTGATGATCTCCAGATAATAATATTTCAGGTACTCTTAATCCCCTAAATTCAGCTGGTTTTGTATATACCGGATAATCTAATAAATTATTATTAAATGATTCACTATCTAAACTATCTTCATTTATTACTCCATCAAGCAATCTTGCTACACTATCTAATATTACCATAGCTGGTATTTCACCACCAGTTAAGATATAATCACCAATACTAATTATTTCATCAGCTAAGGTTTTAATTCTTTCATCAAAGCCTTCATAATGACCACATATTATTATTAAATGCTTTTTTAAGATTAATTCTTTAGCTTTTGTTTGCTTATATACTTTTCCCGTCGGACACATTAAGATAATATAAGAATCTTGAGTTTTAATAGCATCTATAGCATTAAAAATTGGTTCGCATCTTAATACCATTCCAGCTCCACCGCCATAAGGAGTATCATCAACTTGATTATTATTAAGAGGTGAATAATCTCTAAAATTGATTATTTCTATTTCCAGCTTTTTCTTATCAAGAGCTCTTTTAATAATTGATTCATTTAATATACCATCAAACATCCTAGGAAATAATGATAAAATACTTATTTTCATAACATCAATCCTTTCAAGTTATGGCATTTTATTATTTTATTTTTAAAATTAATGTTTATTATAAAATCACTCTTAAGCGGAATATAAAATTGATTATTTACTTTAATTAATGGGTTTATACCTGATATAAAATCAGTTACTTTCCCAATTAAATTATCTTTATCATAAACTTCTAAATCAAGTAAATCATTATTTAAATATTCATTATCTGATAATTTTAATTCCTTTCGATTTATATATACATCTTGATTTACAAAATTTAAGACTAAATTAATATCTTTAATATTATTTATTTCAATTAAATAATTATTTTTATGGAATTTAGATTCAGTTATTAAATAAAAATTATCATTAATAATTATTTTATTATTTTTAACAAATGCTTTTTCTTTCATTTCAAAAGTGGAATTAACCTTTAACATTCCTTTAATTCCAAAAGTATTAACTATTTTACCAATCAATATTGTTTCCATAAGTAAATTTTAGCATATTTTTGATATTTAATAAATAAGTATTAATAAGTAGTAATATAGAAAGGAAATGATAATAATAAGAGAAAAAGAAAGTGGTTATGGTTTAGTTATAGCAATTCTTTTAATAATTATTATGGTATTAATAAGTTATATTGCCTATAACAAAGGACTAGATAAAAATAAGAAAAAAGATTTAATTACTACGAAAGTAGAAACAACGACGACAAATTTAAAAACTACTCCGATTAGCCGAGAATATACTTATAATAATATTTGTGATGATGTCTTACCATGTTCAAAAGAAATAACAACTATTGATGATTTAATTATAAGATTAGAAAGTAATGAAAATAAGCATAAAATAATTCTTACTGGTTTAATCGAAAAAAATATTGAACTTGAACAATTTATTAGCTTAAGAATAATTGATAATAAATTTTTTATTATTAAATCATTGGAAAAAGATAAAAAAGAAAGTCATATTTTAACTTTATATGATGATAAATTTAATAAACTAGATCTTCTTGATATGAATATTTATAAACCGGAAAGTTATGATAATTTAAATTTAATCTATTATACCTATAATATTGAGTGTCCAGATAACCAAGATGAATATTTTATTAAAGAAACAGCCATCATAAGTGAAAATGGTTTTGAAATTACTTCTTCAAATAAAGGGCCAATAAAAACCGACGGCATTATATGTAAAAAAATTACCACTAACTAAGTGGTTTTTTATTCATAAAATATTTTTTCAATATATAAATTATCAGTTACATCTTTATATTTATTAAACTTTTCTTTCGTATCAGCAATATAACCTAATAATAAGGTTTTTTCTTTTATATTTTTCATTTTAATAATATTATAATATTCTATATCAATACTAATAAAATCTGAAGTAATCGTAAAATTTGCAAAATAATTTAATAAATTAATTTTTTTCAATTTATTACTTTTAGACATTATTTCGCCAATTATATAATTAGGCCGATTTTTATTATACCATCTGATAATTAAAGAATTACTACTTATTATAGCAAACTCTCCTGAGTAATTGTCTAATAATTTAACTAATTCTTTTTGTAAATGATTTCTACACTCTAAGGTTTTAGGATGGATTATTATTGGTACTTTACCATTAACCAGTCTTAATATCTCTTCTAAGGTAGGAATATAATATTTATTTAAATATAATAATTCTTCATAAGTAGTCATACTTATTTTATCTTTTAAATGCATTAATCTAGTTAAATCACTATCATTATATACTACCAAAACATTATCTTTTGTTAATCTAATTTTTAAATTTAAAATTAAATTATTTTTTAATGCTTCATTAAATGATTCAAGAGTATTTTCAAAGATATTTATATTATCATAAATTCCTTTATTAGAAATATAGTTAATTTTTAAAAACTCCAAGTCCTTCATGACCTCACCTACTTTTATTATATAAAAAAAGACTTTAAAAGTCTATTTATTTAATTCATACATTAAAATACTTGCTGATATACTAGCATTTAGGCTTTCACATTTAGCATTCATCTTAATATATAATTTCTTATCGCATAATTTTATGATATTTTTATTTATTCCTTTAGCTTCACTACCAATTATTAAAGCATGTTTAGCTTTAGATTCAAAATTTGGTAAAACTCCTCCCTTAACATCGGTTCCATATATTAAATAATTAGCTTTTTTTAACTTTTCAAGATAAGGAATTATATCATTAATAATAATATTTATATTAAATAACATTCCTTCTGTAGCTCTTACTACTTTAGGATTATATAATGAAACACTTTCTTTACTTATAATTATCGTATCATAATTAAAAGCTACTGCTGATCTTATAATAGTTCCTAAATTTCCTGGGTCTTTGATATCATCTAGAAGTAAAACATTACCTTTAATTTCTTTTTCTTTCAAGGCATAACAAAGCCCAATAACTTTAGGAGGATTAGTTAAATTAGTTATTTTTTTCAAAACTTTTTCACTAACATAAATTACTTCTCCATACATATTTTCTTCTTTATCAAGTAAATATATTTCTTTAATATAATTATTTTTTATTGCTTCATCTACTAAATGTTTTCCTTCAACAATAAACAAACTATGACTTTCAATATATTTTTTATCTTTTAATTTTATTAATAACTTAATTTTTGAATTATGAATAGATTCAATCATAAATTAGTTTCCTCTCTATAGTATATTTATTTTAATAATTTTCTAGCTTGCTTATAATAAGGATAAAATTGAGCTACATAATTCCAATAATCCTTAGAATGATTCATATATTCAAAATGACATAATTCATGAATGATAACATAATCAATTAAATTAATATCTTTAGTAATTAATTCGATATTTAAAGTTATACTCATACTTTTTTTATTACATACTCCCCATCTAGATGTCATTTTTCTTACTTTAAGAGTAAATTCTGGAATATCAGAAAACAATGGTTTAATTCTTTTTATACGGTTATTAAAAATATCTTTAGCATTACGATAAATACATTTTTGAGCCTCTTCTTTATTTTTAGCATAAATATAATTGTTATCTATATAGGCTTTAGTATCTGTAATAATTAATATTAAATTATTACCTAAGTATTTTAAATCTTCATTTTTCTTTTCTAACTTTTTTTCATACATCTTAATTATACTAACTGAGTTTTCTTTTAATAATCTTGAAATATAATTAACAGATATTAATCTACTAGCACTAACATATATTTTCAAATCATCTTTAACCCGAAAATAAATATTTTTAATTTTTTTGCGCTCTATTATATAAATATATTCTTTATTATTAAGAATAATTTTATTTTCAAATTTTTTATTCATAAACCTATTGAGTAACTACTGGAGGAGTATCTTGAGGGACTAATGGAATAGTAGAATCTGGAGGATTATTATTTAAAGAATATATGACTTCATATGAAATTACATTCACCATTGGTGGATAAGTCTCTAAAATTTTATTTTCAGCCTGAATTTTTAAAATGTCCCCTACTTTAAGTCCTTCATTTAAGGTAATTGATATTTCTTGATAACCACTAATTAATTTATTACTTGAAAATGGTTTTATTAAATAACTTTGCTTATTAACATTAATTATAACAGCATAAAATTCGATTTTGGCATTTTTATTCTCAATATTCCATAATATAAAGATTGCGACAAAGATTATTAAAAAGGAAAAAATAAATAATAATAGCGTTTTTTTATTCATTTTTATCACCTCGATTAGTAAATTTGATTATAATCGGAGTTCCAACAAAGTCAAAAGATTCCCTTATTTTATTTTCTAAATATCTTTCATAACTAAAATGAACTAATCTTTTATTATTAACCGAAAAGTTAAATTTAGGAGGTTTAATTCCTTCCTGATGAACAAAATATATTTTCAATCTTTTGCCTTTATAACTTGGTGCTGGATGTAAAGCATAGGCATCTCTTATAATATCATTAAGAACAGAAGTTTTTATTTCCTTAGTCGCACTTTCATAAGCTTTTAATATTTCCGGCATTAAAGTATGAATTCTCGCCTTTGTTAATGAAGATAAAAATACAATGTTAGCATATGGAATAAATTGAAAATTATTTCTAATAGCTTTAATCCATTTTTTCATTTCTAAATCTTTATCTTTTATTAAATCCCATTTATTTACTACTAATACAATTGCTTTTCCAGCATGAAGAGCATAAGAAGCAATATGTTTATCATGTTCAATTATACCATCTCCAGCATCAATAATTAAAACACAAACATCAGATCTATCAATAGCTTTTAAACTTCTGATTAAGCTATATTTTTCTACTTGTTCATATATCTTACCTTTTTTTCTCATTCCTGCTGTATCGATAACAATATAATCCTTTTTTTCATAAGTAAACCTTGTATCAATAGCATCTCTAGTTGTTCCTGCTTCATTTGAGACGATAACTCTTTCTTCATTCAGTAAAGCATTAATTAATGAACTTTTACCAGTATTAGGTCTTCCAATGATACTAAATTTTAAAATGCTTTCATCTTCTTCAGTTGTATAAGGATTGAAATCTTTAGTTATTTCTAAAAGTAATTCATTTATACCGCGATTATGTTCGCCACTTACTGGAATATAAGTATCAAAACCCAATTCATAATAGTTATAAATATTATTATCATGTTTATCATCATCAATTTTATTAACTGCAACAATAATTTTTTTATTAGTTTTCTTTAGCATACTTGCTATCAGTAAATCATTACTGGTAATTTCCGCTTTACCATCAATAACAAATACGATTACATCTGATTCATCTATTGCCAATTCGGCTTGCATTTTAATACTTTTATTAAATTTTTCTTCTCCTAAATCTATCCCGCCTGTATCAATTAAATGAAAACTTTTATTTTCAAAATTAACAATTCCGTAAATTCGATCTCTAGTAACACCAGGTAAATCATCAATAATAGCTTTCTTTTCTTTTATTAATCGATTAAAAAGCGTTGATTTTCCTGTATTGGGTCTTCCGATTAAACATACTGTTTTTCTCATCTATATCATTCCTTAATTTCTTATTATTAGCATACTAAATTATTAAAAATAAAGCAAAGAAAATCCTCAACTTAAGGATTTTTTTATAAAGGGTTTATTTATTCAATTCATTTTGAATAATTATTGAATCAATTTTTTTAGTACTCGTATTATAATTAATTAATAAAGGAGTTTCATTTAAATCATTTTCTTGGCTTTTATTTCTTGGATCTATTATTCTTTCATTTACTTCATCATCATAATCATAATAACCTTCATTAACTAAAGTATCTAAAATAATACTATAACATTCAACATTTGCTTTAATAACTTTACATTCAGCTGAAATAATTTTTTCACAAACCGGTTTTTTAAAACAATCAATATTATCAATAGCCCATAATTTAGCACTTTGGATCGCAATATCAATTTTAGAATTATACATCTTTTCATTGGCTTTTCGAGCTATACTTTGTGTTGCCGGTATCGCAATAACAACTAACATACTCATTATTGTGATTACCGCTAAAATTTCTACTAAAGTAAATCCTTTATTCTCCACTTCCACCACCATTAGCTCCTAAATTTGGTTTTATTTCAACAATTATAAAATTACCAGTTAGAGGATTTACTTCAAAAATCATATCAATATTTCCCGTATCTAGATTCTTTCTTTCTATCATATATTTATTATTTGTTTTATCTTTTATTATAAAAGCATGATTATCATCTTTATATATAATTAGTAAATCAAGCACTTCTTTATTAGTTAATAATTCTTCTTTAGCTTTTTTAGTTGTTGTTGGCTGGGTATTATTTATTTTTGAATTTTCTGGTTTTTTATCTTGTTTAGAAATAAAAGGAAGTGTTATTAATCCAATAACTAGTAAGATAACAATAACAATTAATAATTTATTTAATATTTTAATAATTTTCATTTATTCTCCTTTATGGTGCATATATTCTTAAAAAGGTTGAAGATTTATTACCAGCAGCATCAACGGCATAAAAATCGACATAACGACCAGTTCCAATACTCAAACAAGGTACATTACCACCAGTATAATAAGTCGAAGAACATGACCCGTTATAAGTCAGGTACTGAACTCCAGAATATCCATTATCAGCATTCCAGTCATCTTCCCAATACCAACTCCATGTATAACCTTGTCGATAATATATATATGTTAATCGACATATCGTATTAATATTTTTATTATAATCAGGGTTACTACTTCCATCTGCTAAATATTTATTATTAGTACAATTAACGGCCCTAATATTACTATTAGTATCATTAATTGTTCCATAAATATCAAATGCTGGCGGAAAAGGAATTAAATTATCTATTTTACTATAAGTATTTGTTGTATATGTTCGGCCAGCAGTATCAGTTACCCTTACATAATTATTATATTTAGAGGTATTAAAATTAGCATTGTATGGGGTAGAAAATGGGCCACTTCCATTTATGTTACTAAATGTATTCCAATTATTATTATCTATACTCCATTCTAATTTTCTAATCCCAAAATAATCTGTTCCAGTACAATTTATCGTTGATGATGTCTTACTCCAAGTTCCAGTACTTGAACATGTGATATTAGGATTACGATTATCAATCTTATAAGTTTTGCATATTGGAGTAGCCGTAGTATTATTTAAATTATCAGTGGCAATAGAACATACTGTATTACCTAATGTCGTTGTGGTTCGACCGGTAACAGAAATATTACCTCCATTAGATATACTATAAGTTGGGGTGCATGTAGAAGAGGTAGTAGTACAATATTTAATTGATTTTACTCCAGAGTTATCGTTTGCACTTATTTTAATAGATACTGGACTAGAATAAATATCAGTTCCTGGCAATAAAGGTTTTGTATTAGTAATTAGAATAGTCGGCGGAGTTGCATCTTGCCAAATCGCATATAGAGTAGTATTTTTAGTTAATGATATTGAACTTAAATTATTATATAAAACTTGCCCTCCTGGAGTAGTACTCCAGCCAATAAATTTAAAACCAGTTTTAACAAACCCATTATTAGATATTGTGCAAGCTACATCATGTTCACATTTTATAGGAGCCATTGTCCCACTAGTCGAACCATTACCATTAAATGATAAAATATATTTTTTCAAATTCCATTTAGCATAAAGAGTGGTATCTGCAGTTAATTTAAGAGAATCCAAATTATTATACTTAACACTATCACTAGGAGCTAAAGCCCAACCGGCAAAATCATAATTAATTCTTTCAAATATATTATCAGGTATTGAACATTGGTGGTTATTTACACATTTTATAGAATCCATTGCACCAGTTGCCCCATTACCATCAAATGATAAGGTATATAAATAATTTCCCATATAGATATTTACTACTTTATTCTTTACATAATAAATAATTGTTACTTTTTCATTATTTAAAGTTTGGCTTTTATTCTTGGGATTTAAAACTATTTTTTCTCCTTCAACAATTTTATCATATTTAAAATAGTTGTTTTTAGCTAAAGTGCCAATGGTTATTTGACATATTTTTTCATCATTTGACTTATATATACATTCTAAATTTTCACAAGCTACAGGGCAAGACCCTTCCACACAAGTAAAACACGTAGCATTATCTTCACCCCAAATTTTAGCTCCTTCAGTTGCTAATTTAATTTTAGTTTGATAAGATTTTTCATTAATCTTTTTAGCAATACCTTGAGATGATGGAATTGCTATTGCTGTTAGTAAACCAATGATTGTTATTACTGCTAAAACTTCTATCAGAGTAAAACCTTTTTTATTCATTAAAATATACCACCTATCTTAATCATTATACAATAAAAAAAAAGAATTTTAAACTTCTTTTTGTAATTCATTATCAATAATATCATATATTTCGTCCCTACCTTTTTTAGTAATACTAGAAAAATATACTAATTGATCGTTTTCAACTATATTAATAGAAGATGCTATTGATTTCATAATTTTGTCCCGATCTTTAGGTTTTATTTTATCATATTTAGTAGCAACTATTGTTACAGGAATATTAAAATGTTTTAAATATTTATACATAATATGATCATTTTCAGTTGGTTTCATCCGACTATCTATTATCATAAATACTCTTTTTAAATTTTCCCGATGAGTTAAATATTCTTCAATCATTAAGCCGAACTTTTTTTGAATAGCTTTATTTACAGCTGCATATCCATAACCAGGAACATCAACTAAATAAAAATCTTCATTACATAAATAAAAATTTAAAGTTTGAGTTTTACCAGGTTTGCTACTTGTTTTAGCATAGTTTTTTCTACCTAATAATGAATTAATAAAGCTACTTTTACCAACATTACTTCTTCCCACTAAAAGGAATTCCGGTTTAGAAGGTTCGGGATATTGACTTGTTCTAACTGCAATAACACTTAAAACACTATTATCTATTTTCATATTTTCTCCTCACATTAGCATTATAATAAAATGTGTAAAAAAATGCAAATTAAAAGAGAATATATAGCAAATACTTAGAAATTAATATATAATTGAATTGGTGATTAATTTGCTATACCCTAACAATAATAAAAAAATTTATCAAAAAAATATTAATTATGCTAACCGAGGGATGAAATTAGAAGCCTTAATCAATGAAGCAAATGAATATTACAAAGTAAATGATATCGCAATTATTTATAAAAAACCAACTCCAATCACAATCAGTAAAATAAATTATGAAAGTGATAAAAAAATATTAACCAAAGGTTTTTTTAAAAATAAATCAACCTTAGATTATGTTGGATTATATAAAGGATATTATCTTGATTTTGATGCTAAAAGTACGACAAATAAAACATCACTGCCATTAAATAATATTCATAATCATCAAATTAAACATATTGAGAGTATAATTAAACATGGTGGGATAGCTTTTTTAATAATTGAAATAAATAAGGATATTTTTTTATTAAAAGGAACCGATTTATTATTATATATCAAAAACAATAATCGGAAAAGTATTCCTTTTAATTATATTAAAGAAAAAGGACTTAATATCAAATTAAAATATAATCCTACATTAGATTATATAAAAATTATTAGCGATTATCTTATAGGAGGTCATTATGAAAAAGAAAAAAACTATCAAAAATAAAATTAAAATTCCTAATATTAATAAAAAGCTACCTAAAATAAGGAAATTTAAAAATAAAAATATCAGTGAGAAAATATTAACGATATTTATGATTGGTTTAATTGCAATTACCTTAAACGTTGTTGCTTTTATGCTTATTGTTATTATTGGTTCCCCTGATTTCTCCGAAGAAGCATTATATTCAAAAGAATCTTCAATAATATATGATATTGAAGGAATTGAATATGCAAGACTTGGTAGTGAGAATAGAAAAATCGTTTCTTATGATGATCTTCCCGAAGTATTTATTGATGCAATAGTAGCAACCGAAGATTCAAGATTTATGCAACATATTGGTGTTGATTTAGCAAGATTTTTAAAAGCATCTTTTGGCCAAATTCTTGGTAATAGTGATGCCGGGGGAGCTTCGACAATTACAATGCAAATCGTAAAACAAAGATTTACTGATAATACCGCAACAGGTATTAAAGGTATAATTAGAAAATTTACGGATGTATATATGGCAGTATTTAAAATTGAAAAAAAATATACTAAAGAACAGATTTTAGAATTTTACGTAAATATTCCTTATTTAGGTGGAGGTTCACATGGTATAGAACAAGCTAGCCAAATCTATTTCAATAAATCAATTGGTGAAGTTACTCTAACTGAAGCTGCCACTTTAGCAGGATTATTTCAAGCACCTGGGGCATACGATCCATATATATATCCAGAAAAAGCAGAAGCCAGACGAAATCAAGTTTTAAATTTAATGAAGCGTCACAATTATATAACTGATGAAGAATGTGAATTAGCTAAAGCTATTCCAATTAATACTCTTCTTGTCAATGATGCAACAACCATAAATCAAGATCAAGGTATTATTGATACCGTAGTTGAAGAAGTTGAAAAAAGAACTGGTCAAAATCCTTATTTAGTATCTATGAAAATATATTCAACCTTTAATCCTAAAAAACAAGAAGTAATAAATAACATCTATAATGGTACTAGTTATAAATGGCCAAATGATGTATTACAAGCAGGTATCGCTGTTATCGATGTTAAAACCGGTGGAATTACTGCTATTGGTGCTGGACGTAATAAAGTCAGAAAATCAGGATTCAATTTTGCAACGATGATTAATAGACATCCTGGTTCAACTGCAAAACCATTATTTGATTATGGTCCAGCGATTGAATATTTAAATTGGGGTACCGGTCAAATGATTATCGATGATATTCATTCATATAGTAATGGTATTAAAATTAAGAACTTTGATAATTCTTATAAAGGAATAATGACAGCTAAAACTGCTTTAGCTGCTTCAAGAAATATTCCTGCTTTACAAACATTTCAAGCAGTACCACAAATTTATATAAATGAGTTTGTTACGGGTTTAGGTTTAACACCAGAATATGATTCAACGGGTTTTATTAATGAAGCCCATAGTATAGGGGGATATACAGGAAGTAATCCCGTTCAATTAGCAGCAGCTTATGCAACTTTTGCCCGAGGTGGTATATATATTGAGCCTCATTCATTTACTAAGATAGAATTTGTTAAAACTGGTGATACTTACACAGTTACTCCAGAGAAAAGAACCGTTATGAAAGATTCAACTGCTTACATGATTAATAATATTTTAAGGTTTGCAATAACAAATGGACATGTTCCTGGTGGTAGTGTAAGCGGTACTGACCTTTGTGGTAAGACCGGTACATCGACAATTGATAGTGCGGTAAAAAAAGAATTAAATTTACGAGGAGATGTAATTGGTGATTCATGGGTAATAGGATATTCTCCAGACTATGCAATAGCAACATGGGTCGGCTATGAAAAAATATCCAAAGAATATTATTTAACTAATGGTGTAGGATCTACTGCTCGTAATGCTATTGCGAGAAAATTAAATGCCGGAATTTTAGAAAAAAATTCTCGATTTAAGAAACCAGCTAGTGCCGTATCAGCAACAATTGAACTAGAAACTAATCCCGTTTTATTAGCAAGTGAATATACTCCAAGTAATTTAAAAAGTGTTGAACTATTTAAAAAAGGAACTGCACCAAGTGAAACATCAACTAGATTTAGTAAATTGAATAACCCTACTAATTTATCTGTTAAGTATGAAAATAGTAAAACTACTCTTTCATGGGATGCAATTTCTATTCCTGGTGCTATTAATAATGAATATTTAACCGAATATTTTAATGAAGGTTATGGTAAATGGGCTAATAAATATTTGAATCAAAGAATTAATTATAATGCAAGTAATATTGGAAATATTGGATATCAAATATATATTAATACAGGAACCGGATTAAGAGATTTAGGATGGACTTCAGCAACTACATTTACTTATAATGAATACTTAAATATTAATGCTACATTTACAGTAAAATCTAGTTATGCCATATTTAAAAGTAATATGAGTGAAGGAATATCTAAAAGTGTTGATGTTAGTAAGATTATAAATGCTCAATTATCAATCGGGAATTGTATTAATTTATCTAGTTATCAATCAATAATGAATTTAAATCAACCATATATTAAAGTACTTGAATCAGGAATTGATATTACCAAAAATATTTCTGTAACTAATGAATGTTACTTTAATAATAACAAAATAAGTTGTGATAGTATGACTAATGAAAATATTTATACGTTAAAACCAACTATAAAATATAATGGCGCAATTATACCAAATAATATTACTTTAAATATTAATCCAAGTTGTTAAAAAAGTCAGTTATTTAGATAACTGACTTTTTACATTATTATTAAATTCCTTATATTATTCGTCATCTTCTAACCAATTATAATCGAATAATACTTTATTTTCATTTGGTTCTTTCTTTTTAAAATGATCATGTAAATCTTCCATTTTTTTAAAACCTTTTTTATTCCATTCATAAATAATTTTATCAATATATCTTAAATTACTTACACCATTAAATGTAGCTTCTTTTAAAGCGCCAATAATTAATTCTTCACTTATACCCGATTTCAACCAAGCATTAATAATTTCAAATTCAATTGGACTTAAAGTTCTTCCAAATTCTTTTTCAAAAATATTAAATATATTGTTATTAATTTGGGTTTTAACATTGGTATTAATATCACTAACAATTTGCTTATATAAATTAGATAAATCAATATCTTCACAAATAATTCCGTTTTCGTTTTTATTTATATTAATTGATATAATACCTTTTCCTGATAATGATGAAAATGCATCCATTATTTGTTTATCTTCTAAATAAGTGATATTTTTAATTTCCGGAATATTAAAACTAGGATTATCTTGATTTAAAAAATATATAATTAAGAGCAACTCAGAGGTATTGAAATTAAATTTATTAGCTATTTTAAAGATTTGAGTCTTAAAAATGTAATCTTTTTGTTTTACAATGCCTTCTAATATAGTGTTACTCATAATATCACTTCCATTTATTTAATATATATTTTTTTAAATTATCATAATTATTTTCTAAATTATTATTTAATACTTGATTTAATAAATCATTAATTATTTCTTTTATTTGTGAAGATGGCTTAATATTTAAGATATCAAAAATGTTTTTTGAATTAATATCTAAATCTTTAGCTGATTTAACCTTTAAATCAGCATGCATTTTAGAAATAATTTTATAATCAATTCCTAAAATTTGCCCAGCAACCATTGATATATATAAATCATATTTAAAAAGAACATTATTATCAATTATTCCTTTTGAAATAATTTCCCGAATATTTTTTATAACTTCGGAACTACTTTTAGTAAAAACATAATTATCACTATAATCTATTTGAGCCCAAATACCTAAAATATCATTAACTACTTTAATATTATCATATTTTATTTCAAGTTCTTCTAAAAGATTTAAGTCTTTTAATATTTTTAATCCTAAATCAGCATTTTTAGAAGCAAAGATCCGATTAAGTTCTTCTTGTTTTCTTGTATAACTTAAAGTTTTAATTAATGACTTATTATTATTAATAAATGTTATTATTTCATGATCTAATTTAAAACCTAAAGTAATGGAAAATCTAATCGCTCTTAATATTCTTAAGGGATCTTCAGTTAATTTTTTACTAGTATTACCTATAATTCTAATAAATTTATTATTTAAATCATTTAATCCACCCAGTAGATCAATAATATTTCCTTCTTTATTCATACATAAAGAATTAATTGTAAAATCTCTTCTTTGTAAATCAATAATTAAATCATTAATATATTCAATATTTAATGGTTTTCTTCGATCATAATTTGATTCACTTCGGAAGGTAGTAATATCAAAATTATATTTTCCATCATTTAAAGTAATTGAACCATAATTAATATTACTTCCATTTTTATTAAAAATTTTAATAATATCTTTAGGTAAAGCATTAGTGCATATATCAACATCAGTAGTATGAATATTTAGTAAACTATCTCTTACATAACCCCCTACTACATAAGCTTCAAAACCATTTTCTTCTAATGTTTCTAATACTTTTTTAATTTTAGAATTCACATACTCACCCAAAGAATATTATATCATTAAATTATTATATATGGTAAAAATATATTCATAAATTTTTTCTTTAACATCTTCGCCTAGATTTAGACATACTTATAGCAGAACCAATTGCCCTACCAACATCAAATAAAGTACTAAGTAGTTTTGCAATTGAATTTAATAATGTTCCAGATATATTTATACCTCCAACTATTTTTAACATTTCGACATTTTTTAGTTTCATTAATTACACTTTAAGGGTCTTAAATATCCATCTACTATTCCAGCCAATAAAGTAAGAAATGCCCCAATTGCACCAGCTAGACCCCAGGATAATTTTCCCCCTTCAATATTTAACATTTCATTATCTGTTAACATATTTATCCTTTCTAGCAATTAAATAAATCTTTTGATTAAAATTAATTTTTTCATCTTGATGACTAACATAAATTATGGTTTTATTTTGATAGGATTTGAAAATATTAAATAATATTTTTTTTCGATTTTTTTTAGATATTTCACTAAGTGATTCATCCATAATTAAAATATTAAAATCATTATATAAAGCCCTTGCTAAAATAATTTTTTGTTTTTCACCACCACTTAAATTAATGATCGAATTTAAATTAGTATTATATCCATTAGGTTTATTTTTTATAGTATCCCTAAGTAAAGTAATTTTAGCTATTTGATTAAATTTTAATTTATCATACTTTTTATTTAAAATAATATTATTTAAGATTGAATCACTAAATATCTGACTATTTTGCTCTATGTAACATATATTTGAGCTAATTATTATATTACCGGTATAGTCATTATCTAAACCCATAAAAAGATTTAATAAAGTGCTTTTTCCACTTCCATTTGGACCTTGAAGTAATACTTTATCCCCTTTATTAATTTTTAAATTAAAATTATTAAATATTTTATTAATATTATTATAAGAATAACTTAAATTATTGACGATTATTTCACCTTCTTTATCTTTATTAAAATTATTTTTAAAACTATCTAAATCAAAAATACCTTTTATTCTTTTGTAAATATCTTTAAAATAAAAATAATTAGGTATAATATTATCAAAAAATTTTACACTTTGAATGAAATAATTATATACACTTATATAGATAATCATCATCATATAATCATGATTTAATTGATAGTGAATTATTAATATTAAAACTAACATTATTTCTTCTAAAGCGTTTTTAACTAAATTAATCTTATTTATTTTAAGATCAAGATTTAATTTATTATTTAAATTATTATCAATACTTTTATTTATATTACTTATAAAATAATTACTTTTTAATACTTTAATTGTCCGAATTTTATTTAAATATTCTACTATTAAATCCATAAATTTATTATCTGAATCAATTACATTAATAATTTTTTGATATAAATTTTTATTTAAATATATTATTACTAATAAATAAATAAAAACTAAAGATAATAAAATTAAAGTTAAAGTACTATTTAAAAATAATAATAAAATTAACGAACCAATAAAAAAGATTATATTTATAAATAATTCGATGACGATATTTGAAAAGAAATCTTTTATATTGTTTAAGTCATTAATTCTATTAATTAAATCGCCAGATTTTTTTAATTGCAAATATTTTAAAGGAAGATTTAAAATATGGTTAATATAATTTTCTAGTAAACTTTTATTTATATTTTTATTTAAATGAGACATAATAATATTTTTTAAATAATTTATTATTACTTTACTAATTAATATTATAAAAACTAAATATATTAATTTGTAATTTTTTATTAAAATTAAATTAAAATTAGCTCCTAAGGAAAAAATAATTAATAATATTAAAAGCATTAATAATAATATAATACTTTTTAGATTATTTAAATAAATGTTTTTTAAAATATTTTTAAATCTTTTATTTTTTTCATATTTTATAATTTTACCTCTTGGGATAAATTCTAAAATATTGCCCGTAAAAAGATTAAGAAAATCTTTTTTATCCACTATAACTTTTCCCGTACTAGGATCCATATAAGTTATTTTATTATCTATTTTATAAATTACCACAAAATGATTATAACCTTTAATATTTAAGTGAGCAATACAAGGTAATTTAATATTATTTAAATCATGAGTTGATTTGCCGGTTACATCAAAACCATATTTTTCGCTAGCTTTTTTGATATATAAAAAATTGGTTCCATTTGCATTAGTAAGCGTATCGATTTTAATTATTTCTAAAGGTACGTATCCTTTATAAAATAAAATTATACTTTGTAACGAACATGCCCCACAGTCACTTTCATCTTGCTGTTTAATAAAATACTTATTCATAATCTTCCTTTCAATTTTATTTGTTGTAAGATTTATTTAATTTTCCTTTAAGTTATTTTTTAAATCTAAAAAAGGAAATCAATTTTTTTATATAACAAATACAATTGAAGGGATACCTTCAAATGAGGCATAATTAAAAGGAGGTATAAATTGTCATTTAAAATTTTATTAAAAATACTTATCTATGCGATTAGTTTATTCCTTTAATTTGTACTATTTTTTTAAAATATAAATATACTTTATTAATTGGAGGATTAATAAAGGATGATTAATAAACAAAATTTATGGTTTTTAACTTTGTTTAGTATTATTTTAGTATTATCAGTATACTATGTTGCTTTACCAGGAGAAAATCTTTCTTCGCTCATCGACACTAAACAATCTAAAAGTGATAAAGTAAGCACCAATATAACCGAAAATGATATTTTAGCAACTTTAAGAGTTGAAAATGATGAAGCTGTTTTAAGTGAAATGGAAGATTTACAATCAACTTTACTTGATGCTAAAGCTAGTGCTGAAGATAAAAATAATGCTTATGAAAAATTACTTAATATTAATTTAAATAAAGGAAAAGAAAGTGCATTAGAATCCTTAATTCTTAAAACCTATAATTTAAAAAGTTTTATTAAAATAAAAGATGATAAAATTAATGTTATCATTTCAGCAAAAGATAATTCTTATGAAAGTGCTAATAATATAATTCGCACGATTCAAAAAGAATTTGATGAAAAAATGTATATTACAGTTAAATATCAATAATAGGCTTAATAACTCACTTTAAATAGCTTTTTTCATAAAATATTATGAAGGTACTATGAAAGTGAGGGAACATAATTGAAAAATAGTATACTAACCCTTAGAGAAAAAGAAGTGTTTGATCTTTTAATATTAAATAAAACGACTAGAGAAATAAGTGAATTATTAGGAATTAGCGAAAAAACAGTCCGTAATCACATTTCTAATGTTATGCAAAAATTAAATGTTAGTGGCAGAGCTGGCGCAATAATAGAATTATTAAAAATAGGTGAATTAACACTTTAAAAGTTGCTTTAAGCGACTTTTTTTAATTATTGAATCATATAATTTGAATAGAGGTGTTTGAATAATGCTTAAAAAAAATTTATCAAAAAAAATATTTTTAATTTTATCATGTTTATTTATTTTATTTATTTTATATTTATTTCCTAAAAAAGATGCCAATAAAATTAAAAATGAAAAAGAAAATCAAATTCCTCAAGTTTCAATCTATTTAATGGATAATAATGATTATGTATCAAGAGTAAATGTTGCTATTAACAAAAAAGAAACAACTGAAAAAATAAGAGAAATTATTGCTTATTTAACTATAAATAGTAAAATTTCTTCTCATATAAAAGAAGGATTTACCCCAATTATTCCTGAAGGAACTAAATTATTATCCATAGACATAGATAACAATTTAGTAAAATTGAATTTTAGTAAAGAGTTTTATAATATAAGTAAAGAAAAAGAAGATAAAATGATTAGCGCTATAGTTTATTCTTTAACCGGGTTACCAAATATAAATAAAGTAAGTATTTATGTCGAAGATGTAATATTAAATGAACTACCGCATTCTAAAATCAAACTTCCACCTACTTTAGACCGAGGATATGGAATAAATAAATATTATGATGTAACTAATTTTAAAGGTACCGTAAGCACAACTATCTATTATTTAAATAAATATAAAGATTATTATTATTATGTACCAGTAACAATGGTTAATAATCAAAATAAAGATAAAATAGAAATTATTATAAATGAATTAACAAGTAAAGCAATGTATCAAACGAATTTAATCAGTTATTTAAATGATGCTAAACAAATTAGCTATGAAATAACGGATGAATATTTATTAATTAAATTAAGTGATGAATTATATCATGATTTAAATAGTAGTAATTTAATCGAAAGTGTAATTTATTCAATTAATTTATCAATTATAGAGAACTATAACATAAAAACCGTCATGTATATGACAAATAATTTAACCATTGGAACATATTTTTTCTAAAAATAACTCTATAAATTATAGAGTTATTTAGCTATTTTCTTATTTAATCTTTTATTAATTGATTTTGATAATAATATATAAATAATTGAACATAAAGGAACACTTATTAGCATCCCAAGTACCCCATATATTGCTCCACCAATAATAATTGCAAGTAAAACCCAAATAGCTGGCAATCCTACAGAAGTACCTACTACTTTTGGATAGATTAAATTACCTTCAAATTGTTGTAATACGATAATAAAAATAATAAATATCAGAGCATCAATTGGACTAATAACAAAAATTAATATTGCTCCTATAGCAGTTCCAATAAAAGCTCCAAATACCGGAATTAAAGCAGTAAAACCAACTAATACTGAAATGGTTAAAGCATATGGTAGCCCAATAACAAGCATTCCTATAAAACATAAAAATCCAATTATTAACGCTTCAAGAACTTGACCAGTAATAAAATTAGAAAAGACTCGATTAGAAATAGTACCTACTTCTAATACTTTATTAATTTTATTTTTTGGTATAAAAGCAATTAATAATTTTTTAGTTTGCTTAATTAGGCTTTCTTTATTAGATAACATATAAATAGCAAAGACAATACTTAGTATAGCATTTGTTATACTTGTAAAAATAGAAGATGTTAAACCTAAAGTTACTTCAATAATATCTTTAGAATTATTAGTAAAATATCCAGTAACATTAGACCATAAATTAGCCCAACTTGTTTTAATATATTCTATCGTATCAGGAGATAAATTTAATTTATTTGCTAATTCAAGCGATTTTGCTTCATAAATAGGAATATTACTTATAAATATTTCAATCGTATTTTTTAGTTCAGGAATAACTAAAAATAATAATAAAATAACTAATCCAAAAACGATAAACAAAGTTAATATAAGCGCTATTGGTCTTTTTATTTTGGACCATTTTTGATTATTTTTAAATCGACCAAACCATTTTTGCTCGATTTTTTTCATAAAAACATTCAAAATGAAAGCTAAAAAAAGTCCTAAAATAAATGGGGTAAATAATTTTATAATATATAAAACAGCATTTATAACTACATTTAAGTTTTGAAGTATTACTAAAAAAGTAATTGCAAAAACGATAATAAATAAAATATTTTTAATTTGTTTTTTTGAATTCAACATATAATCAATCCTTTCTAAAAATTATTATATAATAAATAAAAGTTCATCGTCAATCTTATTGTTTCTTTACTTTCGCTTG
>JAQVZB010000011.1 GCA_029004695.1 Bacilli bacterium
ATTTTTTTATTAAAAGCTCCTCTTTTTTTAACTTTAGATAATCTTATTTCGGTAAATTCTTCTTCATTAATTTTATTATATTTTAATATTGCTAGTAAAACTTCTTCTAAATCTGCTAATTCTTCTATGTTGCCAGTTTCTAAATATTCATTTAATTCTTCTTGTAATTTTCTATTTAATTCGGTGATGTATTCATCATCTGAAAGGATCCTAATTTGGGGTTTTACCCCATTATTAATCATTATTTCCGGAATGTTATCTCTAACTAATTTATTATATATTTTCATAAATACCTCTTTATATTTATTATTAAAAATTTGGTGCCCGTGGCCAGACTTGAACTGGCACGATATTGCTATCACTGGATTTTGAGTCCAGCGCGTCTACCATTTCACCACACGGGCATTAAAAATATAAATATTATATTTTTTCTTCTTTATAGATTGATGTAAATAACTCAACATCATCTTCTAAATCAAAATTATTTTCTAATTTAGGTAAATCATTTTTAGTCGCAAGACCAAAATAATCTAAAAATTCTTTAGTTGTAACATACAAATTTGGCTTTCCTGGTAAAGTACTCTTACCTTCTTCTTTAATTAATCCTTTAGCTACTAATTTGCGGATTAAATATGAAGTATTAACGCCTCTTAATTGATCTACTTCTAATCTTGTTACCGGTTCATTATAAGCTATAACAGCTAAAGTTTCAAGTGCCGCTGGGCTTAAAGTATTAGTTTCTGGATTATCGACTAAAATTTTAAAATATTCTTTATGTTCTTTTTTTGTTGTTAATTTAAAAGCATCACCTAAAAAACTTACTCTTAAACCTCTATCTTCTTCTTCATAAGATTTTTTTAATTCACTTAATAAATTTTTAGCTTCTTCTTCATTTATTTTCATCGTTTCACATAAAGTTTTTAAAGTAATGCCTTCATCTCCTACCACAAATAAAATACCTTCTAATATACCTAACAATTTCATTTTAAATCACTGCTCTCTATAAATATGTCATTAAAATTATTTTTTTGAATTATTTTTATTTCGCCATTTTTGGCCATATTTAGGATAGATAAAAATGTTACCACTACATATGGTTTGGAAACATTATCAAATAATTCTAAAAATTTTATCTTTCCTTTTTTAATTTTAAGTTTATTGCGAATATCGTTACATCTTTCTTCAACATTTATTTCTTTTTTAGTTATTTTAGTATTAATAGGTTGACTTAATTTTTGTCTTTTTAAAAACAATTCAAAAGCATTTAGTAAATCTTGTAAATCAACATTACTATTATAAAGGTTGGAATTATCTCGATATTCATCTAAGCTACTAGGGATTTTAGTGTATACTTCACTTCTTTTTTCCTCTAATTTTTTAAAATCTTCGGCCACTTTTTTGATTTTTTCATATTCAAGTAATCGATTAGTTAAATCATCATTATTATTAAATTCATACTCTTCCTCATCTTCTTCATTTTTATTTAATAATAATTTGCTTTTTAGATGAATAAGCTCACTAGCCATAACCAAATATTCACTATAAGCATCAATTGATAATTCATTATTTTGAATAAAATTTAAATATTCTTTCGTTATTAATGATATATCAATATTATAAATATCCATTTTATTAGCTTTAATTAAATGAAGCAATAAATCAAGTGGTCCTTCAAAATCATTTATCGTAAATGTCATACGCACGCATATCCTTTAGCTTCCATCTCATATTTTACTATTTTAGCTGGCGTATCTAAAACATAATAATTATAATCAATATAATCTCCTAAGTCAGTAATATTAACTTTAGCTAAATCAATTGATGCTATAAATTCAAAACCGATATCTTTTTCTCCAATATTTGATGTTGCAGGTGCTAACTCATTAATTTTTTTACTTTTATTTCCATAAAAATCATATTTTTCTAAATATAGTTTAATATCTTTTACGTTCTCATATTTATAATTATGAGTAATACTTTTTAAAGATAAATTATTAAAATTATAATTATAAATATTATTATTAATAGAGCATGTTAAATTAGCAATTCCTAAATCATTTTCTTTTAATTCTATATCTTGATAATTAGTAAATATTACAATATTTCCATAATAAATAATATTTTCAAATTTGAAATCAGTAAAAGTAAATTCATTATTTATTTTTTCATTAGTAATACTACCAATTAATTTAATGCTTTTAAGTAACTTGCTTTTATCATCATAAATATTAAAATAATAATCTGTTGTATCTAAGATAATAGGATTATTAGATTTATTAACTAAATCATAAGTTATTATATTATTATTTATTTTTACATTTGATAAGATTATATTATTAAAAACGATGCTGGTATTTTCATTTAAAGGGTATTTTGTATTAGATTTATCTACTCCAAAAAACATACCATAAATAGCTCCCATAATAGTATCAGGATTTTTAGCATATTTTTGAATATATGGAAGCCCAAAGGTAGTACCTAAAATTAATAAAAAAACAATAAAAACAAAAATAGGCTTACTAGATTTTTCTTTTCTTAAAGTACCTAAAATTATAGGATCATTTGAATTATTATTTTCTTCCATATATTTTAGCCTCAATTCTTAATGTAATTATAACAAAAATCATGAAAAAATAAAAGCTAGTATTTAGTAGTTTTATTTTAATTAAAACTCGCCAATCTTTAAATGATAACAATTTAATTAAATCTATAAAAAAGATAAAATTTCAAAAAATTAATAAATCTATTTTTTTTATAAAGTATAATTGATATAAAAGCATGATAAATCTAATATAATGATTGTCTATATATAAATATTACTCTAATTTTATCATAATTTAATAAAAAGTATTAAGAAACTATAAAAGGAGATGAAGCTGTCCCTAACCCACCAGATATGGTATTAAGAGGTAAGAGAGATATCGTAGGACGTAAGCCACGAGAATAACTTACTCTATTGAAGAACATAGACCCCTTATCCCACACATTAAACTCATCAGTCTCACCGCTTGAAAGCATGCCTGGAGATAATAACCACCAATTATCACCACTAGCATTTCTATATAAATAAAAAGTTGAATTATAGGTCAAAAATCCTGCTCCACCTGCATATGACACTTCATCAGCAGTTAATAAACCTATTTTATAATCTAATTCATTGTTACCATATGTATCATCTGCTGTAAATTTTGATATTTTTCCTCCATTAGCGTCATTTGGACAAATTAAAGAAGGTGAATAAGAAGAAAATATTCTATTGTATGCACCATATTCTGAATTTGTATTTCCATAACCTGTTCCTGAAGTTGTACTTTTATCATTACACCAAATAGTATCAGCTAAGTATGATGAATATGATGCTAATTTACTTGTATACCATGTTTCTAAATTAATTAGAATAGCACTTTTATTTATATTTGCATGTTCTAAGGAATAACTAACACTATTAGGCATTCCATACATAAATCCTATATATGCATTATAGGAATAATTAGCGTTAAATACTGTAGTATATGTTTCCCCATTGTATCTTGCAAAAGCATAAGTGTCTCCATTTTGAGAAGTATCACAGGGATTTGCTACTAAATTCGGATTGTAATTATATAACGTTAACTTTATTGCTCCATTACCAGTAACTCGCACTATTCGCCAGCACATATTTGCAAAGACAACATAATTATTTTCAACAGTACCCCTAAAGTAATAAGTTGTTCCATAGTCATCTACTGTGCTTGCCATTACTGCTTCACTGGCATCATTTATTTGTTGACCTGGTATTGTTTGTGGTTTACTTAATATATTAGTATCTTTTATTGCTTTTAGTAACGTGCCTTCCCCTGCATCGCTCCATCCAGTTGGTTCTCCAGCAATTCCAGCACTTACTTCAACATGAGCTTCTATCGTTTTTCCTTTTTCACTATTTTGATTTGCTCCTGAATCTAGAAAATACATATTTAAAACATAGGTATGTACTTTGTTAATAGCATTAATAAAATATCCTATTCCTAAAGTTATGTTGCTACTACTTGTAGGTATATTTTTTGGTGTAGATAAACTAGGAATTATTACGCCGTTTTGTCCAGTATTAGTACTGGTTAGGGTGTAAGTAATTGAATCAGATGCAAAACTATTAGAATCAATTACTAAATTTAAAGTATATGGCATCGGCAGATCAGTTGTATTTGTGCCTATTATTGTTATGGTTTTAGATGCAAAAGCATTACTTTCTGGTTTCATAGAATTTACTGTTATTGCGCTTCCACCATCCATATTAATAGCTAAAGTACCACCACTAACACTTAAGGTTGTTGTTGACTCTGAACCACTTATATTGGCCGTAAAAAAGGCGAAACTCAATCCTATTATTAATAACAGTATTGAAATGGATATTATCATTTTTAATATTTTATTGATAATTCTTATTTTATTCATACTATATCACTCTAATTTAATTATAGCATTAGGTATTGCAGCATGCAATATCTAATTGACGATAATAATTCTTGTAAATATAAAATATTGTAAAGAATATTTCGTGTTTTATAAGTTTGAATATCAAAATCAAAATCACAATTTATTTATAATTATTTTTTAATCACTCCGTCTAAACTAAAACTTTTAGCATCATTAATTTCAACATTTATTATTTTACCAATTGTAGTAATTGGAGCATCAATATTTACCAATTTCATATTTTCAGTATAACCAGCCACTTTATTATTATCTTTTTCACTTATCGAAGTAACTAAAACTTTTTGAATTGTTCCTAATATTTTTAGATTATATTCTTTACTATAAGTATTAATTAATTTATTAAGTTTTTGCAGACGATTATTCTTTTCTTCTAAAGAAAGGTTATCTTTCATTTTGGAAGCCGGCGTATTTTCTCTAGCCGAAAAAATAAAAGTAAACGCTCCATCAAACTCACATTTTTTGACTAAATTTAATGTTTTTTCAAAATCGGCTTCTGTTTCACCAGGAAAACCAACAATAATATCGGTTGTAATTGATACATTTTTTATTTTAGTTTTTATTTTATTAAATAAAGTAAAATATTCTTCGTTAGTATATTTACGATTCATTAATTTTAAGATTCTATTTGATCCTGATTGGACCGGTAAATGAATATAAGGCATTATATTTTCATATTTAGATATAACTTCAATCATTTCATCAGTAAAATCCCAAGGATGACTCGTTACAAATCTGATTCTTTCCATTCCGGTTTTACTTACTTCTTCAAGTAAATTACTAAATCCTAGTTTTTCTTCTAAATCTTTTCCATAAGCATTAACATTTTGACCTAATAAAGTTATTTCTTTATAACCAGCATTTTTTAATTCTGTTACTTCTTTTAAGATATCTTTTAACTTACGACTTCTTTGTTTACCTCTTGTATAAGGGACAATACAATAAGTACAAAATTTATCGCAACCATACATAATATTTACCCAAGCTGTTATATTTGAATCTCTTTTATATAAATTGTCAAATTCAATAACATCGCCTTCTTTACTATCTACATTAATATTTTGTTTCCCATCGTATTCTTCTAACATTTTAGGTAGCTCACTGATATTATGAGTACCAAAAACAATGTCAATATAAGGATGCTTTTCTTTTATATATTTAGCTATACTTTCTTCTTGAGCCATACAACCACATAAACCAATAATAAGGCTAGGATTATTCTTTTTTAGGTGTTTAAGATGGCCTAAAAATCCAAATACTTTATTATGAGCATTTTCTCTAATTGCACAAGTATTTAAAATAATTAAATCATTTTTATTTATATTTTTACTTTCAGTAAAACCTACTGATTCTAAAAGGCCTTTTATTTCTTCAGTATCATGAACATTCATCTGACAGCCATAAGTTCTGATATAATATTTTTTGCCACTAAATATTTTTTGATTAATTCTATTTTCATATATATAATTAGCTTTTGCTTTTCTTTGAGCAGCATTAAGCATATTAGGTAATTTCATTTACATCAACTCCAGATGCAATTATATCATATTTTAATATAAAAAGAGAACCCTTATGGATTCTCAATACTTATTATTTCATTAACTTCATGTTTCGAAAAAGTTATTTTTAATTTATCATTAACTTTTATAAAAGGTAAGATATTTTCATTAATTTTTAAACTTACTTTATACTTATTATTATCTTTATCAATTATATAAAAATAAGTATCCCCGTCAAGTATTAAATTAGTAATACTTTTTATTTCAATGGTTTTACTATTTTTTTCTTTAGTTTGATCAATAGCATTTCCTAAATAATTTTTAGCTGCAAATTCAATGCCTTTTGAAGAATCAGTTACCGTTACTTTTTGGTAATCTACTAAATCAACAAAAGCATACATTTTAACTAAACCAGCTTTATCTTTTAAAGAAATTATATAGGTAGGTTTGTTATTTAAATTAATTAAGATTGGAAATGTAGCTGTATAATTCATTTGTTGAACTTGACCTTTAGCTGATTCCATAGCTGAATATTCTTCTGCTCCCGGTACTTCATAAAAATTAGTTTCTTTAGTTCTTAAATTGGTTAAGATAAATCCAACATTAGATTCATCACTTACTGCTGATGTAATACCAGTTGTCATATAGACATCATTATTCATTACTAGATAGTTATATCCATCTGTGGTTGCTACAACACCTTTTTGACCAAAAATAGAATTTATAAAACCATTTTTATATTTTCCCCAGTCATTAATTTGTTCAATTATTAGTTCTGAACTATAAACATGATCTACCCAATCAGGAACTTTACTAGTTTTATATTTTTTACTAGTTCCATCTATAGGATTAAAGATAATTAAATGACTAACTTCTTTTCTTAAACCAATTCCTTTATATTTTAATACTGGTACTATCCAATAAGGATTTCCTTCATCATTTACTTCAAAAGTAATATCTCCAAATATATCTTTCGGATAATTAAATCTTAACTTACGAAGTAAATCTTCATGTAAGATAGCACTAGGAACATATTTCATCCCTTTATTAAATTTTTGTAGTGATGATTCTCCAGTTACCGAATCAACTTTAATATATCCTTTTATTCCTTCTTTGCGATTAGTAAAGTATTTAAATATATCTGCATATTCAAGAGGAGTTACTCTTTCAATCTTTTCTTTATAATTTATTTGGGTATAAATATTAGATACATCAAATTGAGATACTAATTCAGGAAGTTGTCCCATAACTCGATCACCTAATTTTTCAGATGAATTTTTATCTAATAAAGCTAACTTTTTAAAATCAACTGGTTTTACATCATCAGTAAAAACTCCTCCTTCAGTTACTGCAATTCTATTTGCGTAAGCTTTAGAATTAAATAATGGTGAGTAAATAAGATTAATTAAAAATAATCCTACAATTAATACTCCCGTAAAACCTAAAATATAACCTAATTTATTATTAACTCGATAACTAGGATTTCGATAAAAATTCCCTTTTTGATCAAAGCTTCCATAACTAGTTATATTTCCAATTCCACTAACTAAAATATAAAATATAATTGTTACAATAACACTAAACCAAAATACAGGTGAAGTTAAGTTAATTGGGGGTAACATAAAGAAATAATATATTAATCCAAAAATAATAGTTAATATAATTGAACTTAGTTCTTTTTTAAATTTAAAATTTTTCATTTTACGTCCTTTCTGTTTTAATTATAATATATTATAAGATTTATAGCAAATTAAAAACCAATCTTAATTATTGGTTTTTATCATAATATTATTACTTTGCATATCAGTTATATTTGCTTGATAATTCATGGCAAATAACATTAAAAGTAAAAGGAGATAGAATATTATCACACCTCTATACTCATTAATTTTTACTAACATATTTCCACTCCCTTCTACTTATAAATCAGCTATATCACGAACGTTGGTTCGTGTCAATGCAAAAAGAAAACAAATGTTTGACATACTGTCAACAATATGTTAATATTTATATTAGGAAGTGAATAAATGAAACCAAAAATAACTAAAAAACAAGAAGAAGTATTAACTTATATAAAAAAATATATTGTCAAATATGGCTACCCTCCTTCAGTAAGAGAAATATGTTCCGGGCTCGGATTAAGTAGCCCTGCTACAGTCCATACTCACTTAACTCAATTAGAAATAAAAGGTGCTATTAAAAAAACCGCTTCTAAATTTAGAACAATCGAAGTTATGGGTGAAAATGAATATGCTTCAAAAGATGAAGAAATCGTAAAGGTACCATTATTAGGTAAAGTAACTGCGGGAAATCCAATTGAAGCTATTGAAAATCCTGATGAATTATTCTCATTACCAGCTAGTTTAATTCCTCGAAAAGAATCAATCTTTACTTTAAAAGTATCAGGTGATAGTATGATTAATGTTGGAATCTATGATGGCGATATAGTAATTGTTCAAAAACAAAAAGAAGCTCACAATGGCGATATAGTAGTAGCAATGAATAAAGAAAATGAAGTAACATTAAAAACTTTTTATAAAGAAAAAGATCATATTAGATTACAACCTGAAAACGATTACTTAAAACCAATTATCCTAGATAATGTAATAATAATTGGTAAAGCAATTGGATTATACAGAAAATTATAAGACCAGATTTTACTCTGGTCTTAATTTATTTATTTGGTCTTGATAATTATCATTCATACATACATAAGAACCTACTGATAATATATCAACATTATTTAATAATTTAGCGGTCTCTTCATTAATACCACCATCAACTGATATTAAGTAATGATAATTATTTTGTTGTTTTATTTCTTTTAGAAGGGTTATTTTAGGTAATACCTCTTCAATAAACTTTTGTCCCCCTAATCCCGGTTCAACACTCATTACTAATACTTGTTCAATATATGGCAAGTATTTATTTATTTCTTCAATTTTGGTATTAGGTTTAATACTTATTCCTACTTTAATATTATAACTATGGATATATTTGATTAACTCATTAATATCATCATTAACTTCTAAATGAAAAGTAATATATTCAGGGCAAATATTAACAAACTCATCAACATGTTTTTTTACATCTATAACCATTAAATGAATATCTAATGGCTTTTTATTATGGATAATAAATTCTTTAACTTCATCATAAGGAAATAATTTATTAGAAACAAACAATCCATCCATAACATCTAAATGCAAAAAGTCGGCATTAGTATTATTTAATTTATTTAATGTCTCAATAATATTAAAGTTAGATTTTGTTATTGTCACTGATATTTTCATATTTACCTCATAAATTTTAAATAATTATAATATCTACTTTCCAATATTATACCTTTTTCAACTAATTCTTTTACTTTACAATTATTTTCCTTTATATGATTGCAATCTTTAAATTTACAACCTACTTTAAACTCCGGATAAGTATTTTTGATTTCTTCTTTGGTAAGTTCATTAATATCTAAAGCACTAAATCCTGGAGTATCTGCGATAAAAGATGTTTTATATTTAAATAATTCAACATGTCTTGTAGTGTGTACTCCCCTGCCTAAAGATTTACTAATTGGATTAGTATCTAAATTTAAATTTTGGTCAATTTTATTTAAGAAAGTACTTTTACCTGCGCCAGTTTGACCAGTTAAAACCACAATATTATTAGATATTTCTTTGATTATTTTGTTTGTCTCGGTATTAATAAAAGTTTTAATATCGATTTTAGTATAATAATTAATAATTATTTGTAATTCATTTTTTTCTTGTAAGTTTAATAAATCAACTTTAGTAAAACATATAATCGGTTTTATTTTATTATGAATAATTATACACAATAATTTGTCTAAAAGATTTAAATCCAAATTAGGTTCTTTAACACTAGTTACTATAATACATATATCAATATTAGCAATACTAGGTCGATTCAAATAATTATTTCTCGGTAGAATATCTAAAATATATTTTTTTTCAGGATCTATAATTACATGATCTCCAACTAAAGGGGCTATTTTAGCATAATAAAATTTACCTCTTGCTCGACATTCATATAAAACATCTTTAACATTTACCGTGTATAAATTACTTATTTGTTTTACTATTGTTCCTTTCACATAAACTCCTTAATCAAATATTTCTGCTGGCAATTCTTCTTCAGCAATTACAATTTTAAGTGACATACCCGAAACGATAGTTGCGCCTTGTTTTGGTAATTGTTCTATGATTGAACCAACTTCGAATAAAGTAGTGGCTTTATATTCAACTTTTAAATTTAAATTATATTTTTCAGCAAAAGCTTGAATATCAGTTAATGAAAATTCACCACTTGTAAAATCTGGATATGTAGCTGACATATCAGGAATATATAAAGTAATAGTTGATCCTGGAGTAACTTTAGTACCAACTTCAGGTTCTTGTTTTATTATTTCTCCAGAATTATATTTAGAAACATCTTCAACTTCTATTTCTTCAATAACGACAAATAAATTATTAACTTTTTCTAGTACTGCTTTCACTTCATGATAATTTTCACCAGTAAAATCTTCAACTTCATAAGTTCCTTCACCAATACTTTGATATAAAGTCACACTTGAACCTTCCTTAACAGTACGCCCAAATGCTGGATCAGTTTTAACGATTTTATCTTTTTCAATTGTATCGCTAGTAGTATCTTTAATAGTTGCATTTATTTTAAGTTTATTTTTTATTAATAAATTTTCAGCTTCTTTTAAGCTTAAACCTGATACATCAGGAACTACTACATTTCTTGATTCAGTTAATTTTGGTAATAATAAGACAATACATGTTGTAATTAATATTAAACCTGTAAAAATAGCTCCAAGAATTAATAAAGTTTTATTTTCTTTATATTTTAAATCTTTTTCTGTTATTTTTTTAGCTATAATTTCACCTTCATTTATTACTTTATTATTTTTATTTTCTAGCTTTTCTTCTTTAAGTTTAGGATTTTTTATTAAATCTTCTTCATCTTGAAAATTATATACAAACGGAACTTCGTTTTCTCTTGATTCGCTTAAACAAGTTTTTAAATCTTCATGCATTTCTCTAGCATCAGCATATCTATTTTTGGGATTTTTAGCCACACTTTTAAAGATAATATTTTCAACTGCTTGAGGAAGATCAGGAACTAATTTTCTTATACTAGGTAAAGGTTCTTTTAAGTGTTTAAGTGCGATCTCAACAGCATTATCTCCTTTATAAGGAAGAGTACCTGACAGTAGTTCATACATTAATATTCCAATTGAATAAACATCACTTTGAATTGTCGAACCTTTTCCTGATGCTTGTTCAGGAGGTAAATAATGAACCGAGCCCATCACTGAATTAGTTTGCGTTAATTGAGTACCATTTAGAGCCATAGCAATCCCAAAATCGGTTATTTTAACTAAACCATTTTCAAGAATCATAATATTTTGTGGTTTTATATCACGATGGATGATATAAGAATCATGAGCAGCAGCCATTCCATCGGTAATTTGTAACATTATATCAATTACTTCTCTAAGAGTTAAATTACCTCTTTTTTTAAGAAGTTGTTTTAAATGTTTACCCTCAATATACTCCATTACAATATAATAAAGACCATTATCTTCACCTACATCATACACTTCAACAATATTAGGATGAGATAAAGATGATGCCGATAAAGCCTCTCTTTGAAACCTACGGACAAATTTTTCATCCGTTGATAAATCTCCTCTTAAAACTTTAACCGCAACATTTCTTTCTAAAATTACATCATAAGCTAAATATACATTAGCCATTCCACCTTCGCCAATTGTTTTAACAATTTGATAACGATCATTAATTTTTTGCCCCTTTGTTATCAATTGGAGTCACCGCCTTTTTTAACCAAATATGCTATGGAAATGTTATCAGTTCCTCCTCTAGCATTACATTTCTTAATTAATTTAATTAATTTTGCTTCAACGCTAACATTTTCTTCATTTAACACTTTTTCTACTTGATCTTTACTAAGCATATTTGTAAGTCCATCACTACATAATAAAATAGCATTAACATTAATATCGACATCAAAAATATCTAACTCTTGTTTATCTGCTGATCCTAATGCTTTCATTAAAACATTCTTTTTAGGATGATGTTCAGCTTCTTCAGGTAATAATTCTCCTGAATCTACTAATAAATTTACTAATGTATGATCTTTAGTTATTTTGTGTAATTTTTCATCTTTTAAAACATATCCGCTTGAATCTCCGATATTACAAAACATTAAAAACTCATTTGTTAATAAAGCCATTACTACCGTAGTACCTAATCCAGTTGAGTCAACATTATCTTCGGCATATTTAATTATATTTCGATTTATTTCATTAATATTTTCATTTAACCAGTTTACAGCATCTAATTTTGAACCAATTGTACTTAAAGCAGAGAACCGAGAACCAATATGAGTAACAACCATGGAAGAAGCAACTTCACCTGCTCTATGACCACCCATACCATCAGCTACAATCATTAAATGTTCATCAGATTTATTTTTAACTATTGTTACTGAATCTTCATTATGATCTCTTACTCTCCCAGGATCTGTTATATAAAATGATTTCATTTACTCACCTTCTTTAGCTCTTAATTGTCCACAAGCTGCATCTATTCCTGAACCAAACTCTTTTCTTATAGTTACATTAATATTATGCTTTTTTAAAATATCATAAAACACTAATATTCTATCTTTACTACTTTTTTTATATAAATTATGATTTGTTTCATTATAAGGAATTAAATTTATATAAACGTTCATACCTTTAACTAAATTAACAAGCTCGAAAGCATGTTTTTTCTCATCGTTTATATAATCTAGCATAACATATTCTATAGTAACTCGTCTATTAGTTTTTTTAATGTATTCTTTAATTGTGTTAATTAAATTATTAATATTGTAAACCTCATTTATTTTCATTATTTTACTTCTTAACTCATCATTTGGAGCATGAAGACTCACCGCTAAATTTACTTGCATATTTTCATTACTAAATTTTTTAATACCAGGTATTATTCCTGAAGTAGATACAGTTATATGTCTAGCTCCAATTGAAAGTCCAAACGGATTATTTATTATTTTAATAAAGTTAATTACATTAGTATAATTATCAAATGGCTCACCAATTCCCATTATTACAACGCTATCAATTCTTTTATTAATATCTTTTTCAATTAATAAAATTTGCTGCACCATTTCATAAACTTCTAAGTCTCTTACTTTTTTTAATCTACCACTTTCACAAAAAGAACAACCTATGTTACATCCCACTTGAGATGAAATACAAATACTAATACCATAATTATGGATCATTAATACTGCTTCGATTAAATTACCATCACTAAGCTCAAATAAATACTTTGAAGTATCTTTACTTTTTTGAACATTTTTAATTTTGATAAAATTATTACTAAAATTTTTTTTAAAAATACTAATTGAATCTTTACTTATATTAGACATTTCTGTAAAGTTATCAATTTTATGAATATAAAGCCACTCATAAATCTGCTTAGCTCGATACTTTTTTTCATTTATTTTTATTAAAAAATCTTCTAAATCATTATATGGATAACTAAAAATATTTTTCATATATCACCAAGATAAGTATATCAAAAGTCAAAGTAAAACTCAATTATTCTTGTCAATAAATATTATCCTTAAATTAAGATAATTTATTGCAAAATAAAAAAGACTTTAATGTCTTAATTATCATTTTTTAGAATTTAATTTATTAATGTTTACATATTCTGATATTTCGAATAGCATTTTTTTCTTTTTTAATATTTTATCTATTTTTTTCTCAGTATAAGCATAAATTATAGCAAATATTGGAACCCCTACTATCATTCCAACAAGACCAAAAGCTCCACCGAATATTATAATTGCAAATAATACCCAAAAACTCTTTATCCCAGTCTTTATACCCATTATTTTCGGTTCTAAATAATAACCTTCTATTTGTTGAATTGCTATTAAATATATTATTAATAACCAAAATTTACTTGGATCTTGAAGTAATATTATTAAAGCACTAGGTATTCCACCAATAAATGGTCCAAAATAAGGAATTATATTTGTAATACCTACTAATAAAGCAATTATAATAGCATATGGGAAATTAAATATTGTTAAAAATATAAATGTTACCAAAGCTAAAATTAAACATATCATTAGTTTGCTCATTATAAAGCTACCAAATATTTTATCTGTATATCTAGCACTATCAATAATACTATTAGCTTTTTTTACGCTAAATAAAGCATATAACACTTTTTTTAATTGAGCTTTAAAATTATCTTTATCAAGTAAAAAATATACTGATATAATAAACCCTAATATCGTATTATATAATACTTTTATTAAATCAAAAAGTCCATTAGAAAATAAGACAACCCATTCTTCAATTTTGGGTAAGAAATTATTATTAATGGCATTTACTAAAGATGTATTTATAGCATCATAGTTATTAAGGATAATTTTTTCTAAATCTTTATGATTATCTATTAATCCTAATAAATGATTTTTTATTTGTTCTAAATAAATAGGTATATTAACTATTAGTATTTCTAGACTTTTTAATAATTCTGGAATGATAAAATCAAAAGATAGTCCTAATATTATAATAACAATAATAAAAGTTAAAAAAATTGATGAGTATCTTGATATTATTATCTTTTTATCATCTTTAATTTTTATTTTTTTTATACTTTTTAAAAATAATTTATTTTGAAAAAAATCAACTATTGGATTTAATAAATATGCAAACACAAATCCAATTATAAAGGGAATGAATAATTTGATTATCCAAGAAATACTATCTAGTATAAATTTTATTTTAAATATTAAAAAGAAAAATATTATACAGGCAGCAATAATTAAAAACACGGTTAGCCCAATATTAAAATATTTATTTTCTTTTAATTTTTTCATAATTAATCTCCCCTATTTTATTTATTAATGGTTCATTTCTAGTATTAATATAAAATTCGGTATCGAAAAGTGCAAATAATAATTCTTTTTTCTTTTTAAATTTAATATTTTTTATTTCAAATCCTTTTTCTTTAGCTTTTATAGTATCTTTACGGATTTGGTTATTATAATCATATGCTACTATTAAACCAGCTCCAGCTGTAATAGATGCCAAGATATTCATGATAGAATAATTATTATCATTAATATAATTTAATATAGTTGATAAAAGATTGTTATTTAAATTATTAATTAATTCTGGGCTACTTATTGTTAAAAATCCTAATACGATTGCGATACCTAAAATCCAAGTTTTTATTTTACCTATTGCACTGCTTTCCGTTATTGCTCCTCTTAATGCCCCTCTTGTATTAATTATCATAATAAGAGTTTCAATAATAATAGGCAATAACATAATATAATAGTATTTTGTTAATACCGCAAGGGCTGCTATTCCTAATAATTTATCAGCTATTGTATCTAATAAACTTCCAAAAAGAGTTGATGAATTCAATTTTCTAGCTAAAAAACCATCTATTGCATCAGTTAATAATAGACATATTAAATAAATAATTAAACCCCACGTTGATAAGATAACACTAGCAACTGGAAGTAAAAATGTTCCAATTACTCTTATCATGGTTATTGAATTAACGATAATTTTAGATAGCTTATTTTCCATATAATACCTCTTATTTTATTTTATCATTTTTACTTAAGGCGCGCAATATATATAATATTACTATATTTTTAACTTATTATTTCGATTTCTAATTCATATGTTATAGAATTATCTAAAATAATTATTTTATTTATCGCATTATTTTGAGTAAAGATTGAATAAGCTTTTTTATCTATCGTATAACTATATATTTTTTGATTTTTATTTTGTTTCATTATTGATTCATTTTCATTTATGATATTTACGATATTAGAAGGAAATATATATAATAAATTAATATCGCGCAAGATAGATTTGTCGATTTTTTCAATATTTTTTTCAATTGAATAAATATTTTCTTGATCAATTTTTATCTTTTTTATTATGTCATTTTGTTCTAGAGTACCATTAAATACTTTATTTATTATTGTCCCTTCTAGGTAATATTCATCATTAGAAATAATATAATATTTTATTTTTAAATTATGATTAACTAAATTAGTTTTCATTTCATTATAAGAAAAATTGTTATCTAATGTTTTATTTTGATAATTTTCAACATTATTTCTACCTGATGCAGCTACAATAAAGAAGATTATAAAAAATAAAGCATATCCTCCTAACTTCATTAAGTTTTTATAAATAGGATGATTCCACAATTCTTTAATAGTCGTAAAGTTTTTTTTCATTTATCTCACTTCCTTATTAATAAAATTATTTTTATTATAACCATTAAAGAAATCATTTACTTTCATTATATTTTTACCTTTAGGTTTTATCTTAGTTATCCTTATACCTTTATCACTTGCCATAATAGTAAAACTATCTTTATCAACATTAATGATCTTGCCTATCTTACCTTTGCTTTCAACAATATTACAATCAACCACTTTATAATCAATATTATCAACTATAAAATAGGCAAGTGGTTCGGGTGATAAGGCTCTTACTAAATTATAGATTTGTCGAGCCGTTTTATTAAAATCAATTTTTTCATGTTCTCTTTTGATAATTGGAGCATAAGTTACTAAAACAGGATTTTGTTGTTCTCTATTATTTTTGTGATTTATTATTAAAGGCAATTCTTTAATAATCATATCTCTTCCTAATAAAGAAAGTTTATTAGATAAACATTCTAAATTATCAGCTTCTTCTATTTTTATCGATTGTTTAGATATAATATCCCCACTATCCATTCCTTCATCCATATACATAATAGTAATACCAGTTTCTTTTTCATCATTTAAGATAGCATGATGAATTGGAGCTCCACCTCGATACTTTGGTAACAGCGATGCATGAATATTTATGCATCCTAAACGAGGATATTCAATTAATTCTTTAGGTATTATTTGCCCATAAGCACAAGTAATAATTATATCAGGCTTTTTATCAATAATTTCTTGATAATCTTTTTTGATATTTGCTGGACTATAAACCGGAATCTTTTCTTTTAAAGCTAATTCTTTTACTGGGCAAGGTGTTAATATTTTTTTTCTTCCTTTATAAGCATCAGGACTAGTAACTACCAAAATCACTTCAGTATTTTCAATTAATGATTTTAAAATCGGAACACTAAATTGCGGCGTTCCCATAAATATTACTTTAAGTTTTTTCATAGCATCACCTACTTAATAAGTATACAACAATTAAATAAAAAAACCTATATTATATTTTATAGATTTTCTTTATATTCTTTACATGCTTCATCTAATTCTTTAAATAAAAGATCGATGTCGGCAATTTTTTTTATTCTTGCACCTGATGCATATTTATGGCCCCCACCATTATATTTCATCGCTATTTCATTTATAATAGGTCCTCTACTCCTAATATTTACTTTATGTAACTCTTGTCTTTCGTCATATGAAACGAATGCCCAAGCATATAATTCTTTTATATAATTGAAATTATTAACCATATTTGAAGCTGATGAAGAATCTACTTTATATTCTTTAATAACCTCATCAGTTAATTTTATATAACCAAAACCATTTTCCGTAATGCTCATATTTAATGTTATATAAGATTGAAATTTCACTTCATTTAATGGTCTTTCATATAATTTATTATATAATTCCATTAAATCTAAATTATATTTTGCAATTAATTTACTAACTAATTCTAAAGATTTATAAGTTGTTGTTGGAACTAGAAAACGATCACTATCAGCAATTACACCTAAAAATAAATTAGATGCTATTTCTTTATTCATTTTCAAATTCGTATTTTCAATTAATTCAATAATCAATTCACAAGTTGAACTAGCATTTTCTCTAACATATTCTATTTCACTAAATTGTTCTTCAACGGGATGATGATCAATTTTAATAACTTTTTTATAATTTTCATATTTTACTCCATCTAATCTAGACTTATTAGGTAAATCAACAATTATTAGTAATGAATCTTCGAGTAAATTATCATCTATTTTATCTAAAATACCAAAATACTTAAATCTAGCTACCGGAGTTCCTACGGCATATACTTTCTTTTTAGGAAAAGTTAATTTAATAGCATCTCTTAAGGCAATTTGGCTTCCAACCGCATCAGGATCTGGTCCGATATGACGAGCTATGATTATCGTTTCATGTTGTTTTATTTCTTTATAGATTTTTTTAAATATTTCTTTAGCTCCGATTTAAATCAGGCCTCCTTCTTATTTTATTAGAGTATAAGTATCTAATGCAATCATTAATTCTTCGTTAGTAGGTATTACATATACTGGTACTTTAGAATCATCTGCCGATATTAATTTTTCTTCACCACGAATATTATTTCTATTTTCATCGATTTTTATGCCTAAAATGTTTAATTTATCAATTATTTGTTTGCGGACAGCTATTCCATTTTCACCAAGACCAGCTGTAAATATAATAGCATCTGCTCCTTCTAATTCAACATAATATTTCGCAATATATTCAACTACTCTATTTACATATATATTTTGCGCTAAAAGACATCTTTCATCGCCTTTTTCAATACCAGCTTCGACATCTCTTGAATCTGATGATACTCCACTTAATCCTAATAAGCCACTTTCTTTATTCAAAATATCATCTATCATTTCAGCACTTATACCTGTTTGCTTCATAATATAAGTAACGATTGTTGCATCAATATCACCAGAACGCGTACCCATCATTAGTCCCGCATTAGGAGTAAATCCCATTGAAGTGTTAATACATTCGCCATTTTTGACAGCTGAAATACTACCTCCATTACCAATGTGACATGTAATTAATTTTAAATCATTTCTTTTCATAATTTCACTAGCTCTTAAAGTTATATATTTATGACTAGTGCCATGAAAGCCATATCTTCTAATGTTATATTTAGTATACCATTCATAAGGTACAGGATAAATATAATTTTCTTTGGCAATTGTTTGATGAAATGCCGTATCGAACACTAATGTTTGCGTAGCATTTTTAAATACTTCCATAGCTGCTTTAATAGCTACTATAATAGGAGGATTATGAAGCGGCGCTAAGCATGATAAATCTTCGACTATTTTAATATTTTCATTAGTAGCAATAACGGTCTTATTAAAATATGGCCCGCCTTGAACTGTTCTATGCCCTATTCCTTCAACTTCATTTAAATTATTAATAATTTTATTATTCATTAATTCTTTTATTAATATTTCAAAAGCATCTTTATGATTTTTAAGATCCATTTCACTTTTAAATTTATCACCTTTTAATTTGATTGTATAAAAAGAATTTTTCAAACCGATTCTTTCAAATACGCCACTTATTAATTCTTTTTCTTCTGGCATCTCAAATAAAGTAAATTTTAAAGATGATGATCCAGCATTTACACTTAATATTTTCATTTCTTCACCCATAGTAATTATACAAAAAAAAAGATAGTTTTACTATCCTTTTTACTTTTTTTCTTTAAACTTGATACAATTTTTAGGTTTATGAGCCTGTTTAAAGACATCAATTTTATCTTTGTGATTCAAATTAACTCCATATTCATTTAAATATTCATGTAAAGATCTTTTTTGATTATTTAATGTATTATGATTATAACCTTTTAATATCATAAGTATCACCTTATTAATATTATGGGTTAAATTTTATAAAATATTATCAAATTTATTATTTTCTTGTAATATTTTTATTATTTCAATATTTTTTAAAGCTTCATTAATTAATTCTTCATAAGGAATTAAATTTTCATATTCTTCAACTAATTTTGAAATAGGATTAATAATAGGATGCTTAGGTACAAATATCGTACAACAATCTTCATAAGGTAGAATTGATATATCATAAGTTTTAATCTTTTTAGCTATATCTATTATTTCTATTTTATCAAAACAAGCTAGAGGTCTTAATACTGGTATTTTAACTACTTCATTAATAACATTCATGCTTGTTAAAGTTTGACTAGCTACTTGACCTACTGATTCACCATTTATTAAAACTTTAGCATTTATTTTATAACTTAATCTTTCACTAATTCGATACATCATTCTTCTCATTATAGTAATCATATATTCATGAGGACAATTTTTATAAATAGCTTCTTGAATATTAGTAAAATTGACAATGTGAACTTTTACATAGCCACTATATTTAGACAATTCTCTGGCTAAAGATAAGACTTTATTTTTAGCATTTAAACTAGTATGAGGAGGACTTTCAAAATAAACAGCTTCGATTCTTATACCTCTTTTTAAAGCATAATAGCCCGCAACTGGTGAATCTATACCACCACTTAACATTAATAAACCTTTGCCTAAAGTACCTACTGGGTATCCCCCAATACCTTTTACTTTTTCAAAATAAAGATAACTTTTATTAAATCTTATTTCGATATTTATATTAAGCTCAGGATTATGGACATCGACTTTTTTATCTTTAAATTTATTTAAAATAAGCGATCCTAATTTTTTATTTATATCCATACTATTAATAGGATAATTTTTATCACTTCTTTTAGCATTTACTTTAAAAGTTTTAAATTCTTTATCTTTAAGTATTTTTATTAAATTATCACTTATTAATTCTAAATTATTATTACCTAATTCATAAGCGATATTTATTTCATGAATTCCAAAAGTATTAGAAAGCACTTCTATAACTTCTTCATAATTTTCAGTATAAATAAACATTCTACCTTTATCAAAAATAATTTCATGATTAATATTTATTAAGGTCTTTTTGATATTATCTTTTAAAATATTAATAAAAAAAGAAATATTATCTTTTTTAGTAGTTAATTCTCCATATTTAATAATTATTATTTTTCTCATTTTATCACCTAATTAAGATTACTTAATTTATTATAAATACCTTCAAAAGCATTTAAAAAAACACTAATTTCTTCATTACTTGTTAAATGAGATAAACTAATTCTTAAGGTTGTTAAAGCTCTTGTTTTATCTTTATAAATATTTAATACTGCAGCGCTTATTTTACCACTTGAACAAGCCGTATTAGAACTAACATATATTTCATGCTTTTCTAAAGCATGAATAAAAGTTTCGGGTTTAATATCCATCAAACTAATATTCAAAATATGAGGAATAGAATATTTAGTTTTATTAGTTAATATTTTGGGATATTTTTGTAAAGTTAAACATATCTTATCATTCATTTTCATTACTTTAGCTTCTTTTTTGCTTAAATCACTTATCGCAATTCTTAAAGCTTTAGATAAAGTTACAATAAGATTTAATGGTGGAGTTCCTGGTCTTAAAATTTCATTTGATCCATACATTATAGGTTTTAAATTAATACTATTTTTTTTATATAAAGCCCCTATTCCTCTAGGCCCATATATTTTATGAGCACTAAAAGAAGCTAAATCAACATCATTTAAAATAACGGGAACTTTTCCTATGGCTTGAGTCATATCACTATGGAAGATAATATTAGGATTTTCTTTATTAATAATTTGTTTAATAGTTTTGAGTGGTTGTCTTATTCCTAATTCACTATTAACAGCACATATACTTACTAAAATAGTATCTTTAGTAAGTAGTTTTTTTAAATCTTCAAAATCAATAACTCCATCGGAGTCATTATTTACATAATCAATTATAAAACCATTTTTCTCTAAATATTTGCATATACCATATATAGATTCATGTTCTAATTTTGAAACAATTATTCTGCTACCTTTTTTACCACAAGAAAGAGCGGTTCCTATTAAAGCTATATTATTTGACTCTGTAGCACCACTTGTTATTATTAATTCTTTATTGTTAATTTTAAAAATTTCACATATTTGTTTTAAAGCCTCATTTAGCAATTCTTTCGACTTTGTTCCTAAACTATGTAAACTATTTGGATTTCCAAAATAATCTTTGGTTACTTTATTATAACTATCTAGTATTTCTGGCAGTACTGGAGTAGTAGCTGAATAATCTAAATAAACCATGCTTATCACCTAGCATTTATTATAAACTATTGAAAGTAAAAAGGCAAAAAAATCA
>JAQVZB010000012.1 GCA_029004695.1 Bacilli bacterium
AAAAACAATCATTTGATTGTTTTTTATTTTAAAATAAGATAACTAATTAAAAAGACGAATATATTACTTAATAAATTAACCACATTATTATCTATTAAAGAATAACCTTTTATTAGTTTAGTTTTTTTCTTGCAGTGAATTTTATCATTAGTTTTTTTATGGCATTTTAAACATCTGTATTTAGCTTCTAATAAAGTTCCAACGATACTATCAAAAAAAGATCCAAGGAAACCCATAAATGATATTATAATAAAATTCATTAAATTGAATTCAACTATTAAATAGATCGAACCTATTATCATTCCCCCAATTAAGGATATAAATAAACCTAATAAAGAAACACCACCTGATTCACCAATCTTAAGTTTTTTTAAAGTAAATATATTAATGGGTTTACTTTTTGATAAAGTTCCAATACTACTAGCTAAAGTATCAGATAAACTACCAGCTATCACACAATAATACATAATATAGAAAATATTATTATTAGTAACATAAAATAATACTATACACATTGTCGCTGTTAAAACATTACTAATAATTTGCATAATATTTCTAGTTTTATCTTCCTTATTTGATTTTATTTTATCAGAAAGAATTGTTAATAAAAACACTATTGTAAGAGCTAAGAAAGCAATATATCCACCTAAATAACATATTATTATTCCAAGTAACCATGCTAATATAATACCGCTAATAGTAATTTTATTTTTATATAAGGCATATAAAGCTAAAATTGATGGAAAAAGAATACTCAAATACATACTATAATCCTCCTATAAATATTAAAGTAATAAATAAGCCTAAAGGCAAAGTTAAGTTATCTAAACCTTTAGTACCAATTAATTCTAAAATAGATGCACATAATCCAATTAAAAGTATTTTTAATATATTAAAATTAAGATCAAAACAAAGACTAAATATTATAATGATAATAGAAGAAATAATAAAGACAGTAAGCGTTCCGAAAATTGTTTTATTATTATAAATAACTTTACTTTTAAAATTAGATGCAATAATAGGTGCTATTCCATCACCTAAAGCCATACAAAAGATAGCAATAGCATAATATGGATAATATTCATTATTTAAATAAGTTAATAAAGCCATAATAAATATACTAATGGGATAATATATCGTTCCTAGAGATCCTTTTTCTTCCATCCCTTTAAAGATATCTTTTTTATAAGAAATATAATTAATTAATATAAAAGTTAAAGGCGGAATTATTATATGATAAGAATCCTCGAAATAACAATACATTATTATCCATACAAATGACACAAATATATGAACAAATTTCCTAGTATATTTTTTATCTATCTTAAATTTTTCATTTAATATTTTAGATATATAAATAATTAAAAATAAATATAAATAAGTTAATATATATCCTTTTATTATCATAACTCACCTATAATGTTGGAAAAGCATTAATTCCTAAAGGTATATTGATAATATAAAACGCTATTAATATAATTATCCATAGTAAAGTAGTATATTTCGAATAAGGAATAATATATTTTATATTACTAGTAATAGAATCAGTTTCGCCTTGACTATATAATTCCATAAAAGCAATATAAATAATAAAATATGCCATTAATGGAGTTAATCCATATGTAATACATTCACCTGCTCTAAATATAATTGAAGCAAATTCAGGACTCATTCCAGAATTCATAAAAACAGGTACTAATACGCCACTTAATATTACCCATTTATTAGCTGAACCAGGAACTAAAAGAGTACTTAAAGCGCTAATTAATAATACTAATATAATTAAAGGTATTCCTGAAAAATCAGAACTAGCTATTAAATTAGCAAAACTAGCTACTATAACCGGTCCTATATTTGTTTTCTTAAAAATGAATATAAACATTGATGCTATAAATATTAAAACCAATACTTTTCCTACTCCATCAAGAGAATGGCTTAGTCCAGTGCATAAATCACGATGATTTTTAATCGTTTTATTAACAATACCATAACTTAACCCTAATATTATAAATAAAAATGTTACGACAAATACGAATCCTTGATTAAAGAACGAATTATAACCAAATAATTTATCGATATATAACGTTTGAGAATAATCAAGTAAGTTACCTCCAAAAGGTATATTAGGAATAATATTATATACAAATATTAAAGTATAAATAATACCGCAAAAACATGATATTATTAAACCTTTTTTTTCTCTTTTAGTTAAATAATCTTCTTTTTCATCTTCTAATTGATATGTTCCTACATCTGGAACCGTAATTTTTTCGGTAATTGAGGTTATAATCATAGCAAGAGAAATTGCTGCTACTGACATAATTAGCATATTGCTTGTCGTGTTTATTACATAGTCAGTCGTAATCATATTTGCAGCAATAGCAGTATAGCCTAACAAAGTTGAATCAACAGCATTTATAAAAATATTAATCCCTATACCACATGAAAGTGAAGCAAAAGCACAAATAATTCCTGCTCTTGGATTTCTTTTACCATATTTAAATAATAAAGCAGCTAGTGGTATTAAAATAATAAAACTAATATCGCCCATAATTGATGCTATGATACAAATTAATGACAAAGAAAATGTAACTGTTCTTTTACTCATTTTTTTTGTTAAAACATAAAAAAATGAGTCTAAAAAACCACTTTTATCCATAATACCTATACCGATTAAAGTTATTAGAAACATCGATAAGGGCATAAATGAAGAAAAATTAGAAACGGTATTACTAAAAATATATTTTATTCCACTTAAATTAAATAAAGATTCTACTGATACTAATACATTTTCATAACTACCATTAGCAGTAACTTTATTGTATGTAGTGCTAACATTAAATAAATTTAAAACTCCACTAAGAACAATAGTAATTAAAATCATTACTAAAAAACTCATAATAGGATGTAGTACTATGCGATCTCTTACCCGTCTTAATCTTTTCACTGTTCCACCTTCTTAAGTTTTTTTTCAAATTCTAATCTATCCATCATTATTTCTCTATTACAATTTAGACATTTAATTTTTATATCGACACCGACTCTAGTTATTAACCATTTATTAGTTTGGCAAGCATGATTTTTTTTCATAATTACAATACTATTTAAATCATATTTGTTTTTCATAAGACCTCAATCTTTTAATATAATATTATTTTTTTGATAATATTCAATAATTTTTTTATTAATATCTCTTCTTAATTCTTTTTCTTTACCCTGAATACATTTTATTTTTAGCAAATAATTTATCGTTGTTGAATTGATTTTTTCAATTCCCAAAAATTCACTTTCTTTAGCTTCAACATAATTGTATTTTGAGATTTCATCGATAATTTTTTCGATTGTTTTAGTAACTACTTTTTGATCAGACTCAATTGATGTTGGTATTTCGATATATAACACTGCTTTTTTTTGACTTAAATTGGTTATTGTGCTTATATTACGATTTGCAACAGTTAAAACTTCTCCTTTATCAGACTTAATTTTAGTCGTTTTTAATCCAAATGAAATAACAGTACCTTCAAAATTATTATATATTATAACATCACCTACAACATAATAATCATCCATTATTATATTTATACCGTTTATTATATCTTTTAAGGCTTCTTGAAATGCTAACCCAATTACTACACCTACTACTCCAAGTCCAGCTATTATTGAGGTAGTATCAACTCCATAAACATCGAGAATTATAATCAAGCCGATAATGATAATAGTATATTTAATAATATTTAATAATAAAATAATAACCGTATTTCGACGTTTTTTATAAAGCTCATTTTTACCTTTATTATTAGCTTTATTAAGTATTTTTTCAATTATTTTATAAAGAATTATTCCCGCAATAATAACAACGATGGGAACAATAAATTTTGCTGATAAAAAGAATGCGATAATTTTTTCGCTCATATTTATTCTCCTTCTACATCAATTTTTAATATTTCTAAAATTCTCATTAAATCTGGTTCACTATCATAAGGTATAATTATTTTATTTTTAGAAATCATTACTTTACTACCAATTAAATCTCTTAGAACATTTTCTAGCATTGTTTGTTTTGTCGTCTTAATATCTATTCTTGAAATAGGTTTTTTCTTTTGACTATTTACAACCAATTGTTCTAATTCTCGAACTGAAATATTTTCATTTATAATTTTATTAGCAAGATTTTCAATTAATGATTCGTCTTCAAGTTTTGATAAAACTCTTGCATGACTTTGAGATATCTTACCTTCATTTATATATCTTAATATATTTTTAGGTAATGTTAACAACCCTAAAAGATTAGTAATATAACTTCTACTTTTACTAAATTTTTTAGCTAAATCTTCTTGAGTAATACCAGATTTATCTAAATAGTTTTTAAAAGCTTTAGCTATTTCAACTGGAGTTAAATCATCTCTTTGAATATTTTCAAGTAATGCAATATCCATCATTTGTTCATCACTAAAATCTTTAACAATAGCAGGAACAACATTAAGCCCCGCAATTGTTGCGGCTTTAGTTCTTCTTTCACCTGCTACTAATTCATAGCCTTTAATACTTTTTTTAACTATAATAGGTTCTAATATGCCATATTCTTTAATAGATGCAGCTAATTCTTCTAAAGTATTTTGATCAAAATACTTTCTTGGTTGATATGGATTACTTCTAATTTCATTTATCGGAATTAAAACAATATCTGTCTCTTTAGATGTATTAATAATTTCTTCCTTCATAGTATTAAAATCCATAGGTTCATTATTAAATAATTGTTCTAGCCCTTTTCCTAATGCCTTTCTTTTAGTTTCCATTTCGATCTATAACCTCCTTGGCTAAATTAAGATATGCTTCAGCTGCCCTACTAGTTGGATCATATTCATTAATTGGTTCTCCATGAGAAGGAGCTTCAACTAATCTAATTAATCTTGGTATTATGGTATTAAATACTTTTTCTTTAAAGAATTTTCTTACCTCTTCAACAACCTCTAATCCTAAATTAGTTCGAGAATCTAATAATGTTAGCAATACCCCTTCAATTTTTAAATTAGGATTTAATCTTGTTTGCGTCATAATTATAGTATTTAATAATTGGGTAATACCTTCAAGAGCAAAAAACTCACATTGAACAGGAATAATAACTGAATCACTTGCAACTAATGCATTGGTAGTTAAAAGACCTAAAGAAGGAGGACAATCTATTATAATAAATTCATAATTATCTTTAATATTTAATAAAGCATTTCTTAACTGTTCATTTTTTTTAAAAGTGGCATTTTGATAACCTTTTTCTACTAATTCAATATCAAGCCCTGCTAAATTAATAGTAGCAGGTATAATTGATAAGTTTTTAAATTTAGTTTTAAAAACCCCTTTTTTAGCATCGGTACTACCATTTAAAACATCATATATACTATGTTTAATGTCACCTTTATTAATACCTAAACCTGTTGTAGTATTACCTTGAGGATCTAAATCTATCAATAAAACCTTTTTACCTAGTTTACCTAATGAAGCAGCTAAATTTATACTTGTGGTAGTTTTACCTACACCGCCTTTTTGATTTACTAAAGATATTGTTTTAGTCATTTTATCACTGCCTTCTTAATTCCATTTATAAAAATATTTTATCATATAAGATAGTAAAAGTCTAAAAAAAGTGAAAAGCTTATTAAAACAAAAATAATAATATTTGACCATAAATTAATACTTATGTTAATATAATAATATAATTAAATTAAGGAGAAAAAACTATGAAAATAACCAAGTTATTAAATATTAAATATCCAATTTTACAAGGTGCTATGGCTCACATTTCTTATGCCCCATTAGTGTCAGCTGTTTCTAATTCTGGGGGATTAGGAATAATAGCATCTGGTGGAATGACAAAAGAAGAACTTAAAAATGAAATAATAAAATGTAAAAAATTAACTAATAAACCTTTTGGTGTTAATTTAATGTTAATGGAAAAGAATTGTGATGATTTAGTAAAAGTAATTTTAGATGAAAAGGTTAAAGTCGTAACAACAGGAGCTGGTTCACCAGAACGATATTTAGAAGCTTTTAAAAAAGCCAATATTATTGTAATACCAGTTGTTTCTAAATTAAAACATGCCATTAAAATGGAAAAATTAGGAGTAGATGCCATAATTGTTGAAGGCAGTGAAGCTGGAGGTCACATTGGCGAAACATCAAGTATAGTTTTAATTCCGGAAATAGCTAAACATGTAAATATTCCTATTATAGCAGCAGGCGGAATTTGTGATGAACATGGATTATTAGCTTTTAATGCCCTTGGTGCAAGTGGAATTCAAATGGGCACTAGGTTTCTAGCCTCTCATGAATGTCCAGCCCATATGAATTATAAGAATGCTATTATTAGCGCTAAAGAAGATTCTACAGTAGTTATATTTAAAAATATTGGCACACCTGTTAGATGTTTAAAAAATAATCTTACTGATAAATATTTTGAATCAGAAAAAAAACCACAATCTTTAGATAAATTTAAAAAACTTGCTATTGGAGCATTAAAAAGAGCAGCTCAAGATGGTGATATTTTAAATGGTTCATTAATGTGTGGTGAAATTGCCAGCAATATAAATGAAATATTATCTGTTAATGATATTATTCAAAATATTATGACTAATTACACTAAATTACTTTCAGAAATAAAATAAAAAGACCCCTTTAATGCGCGTTCATCAAAGAAAATTGTTTAAACAAATAAATTTTTAACTAGCATTTTTTAATTGGAGTTTTAAAAGAAAAACTGCACCAAAGGATAAACCCTTTCGTGCAGTCTTTCTTTGCTTATAAAATGATGCTTTTCTCAATTAAGTTGAATATTCTAATCATGTATATAGAGACTATGAGTTAGAAGAAATAAAACAACCAAGATTCCAAGAGCTAATGAACACAAGGTCAAAATCGTTCTTTCTTTCCTAATAGCGATTATGCTTAACACAAATGCAATTAATGCTATAGGAACAGCAATTCCTAGTGTTATGTCCAACCAATGGCCCTTATCAATATCTATCATTCCAATCGCCATAAATAAGAAAAACACAATAATTAATATTACATAAATCAATGTTGTTCCTACCGCCCATTTGCCAGTAAGACTTTCAGGTAATCTTTTCATTAAAAACTTCCCTCTTTTATAAGACATCTCCTCTAATCGATGTCTTTTTTACTTTTAACAGTATCAATTGCTTTAATTAATTCTTCTTCAGTCATTTTAGTATAACCTTTAATGCCATATTTTCTAGCTTGAGCTTTTAAATCATTCGGATTATTTAAACCAGAAAGTTTTCCAGTTTTAACTAATTCAACAATTTCTTCTCTAGTTAAAGTTTCTTTTTCAATTAATGTATCCGTTAGTAGCATAACTAAATCTTCATTTTCTTTAATAATTTTAGTTGCTTTTTTGTAACAAGAATCAATTATTTTTCTTACTTCTTGATCTATTTCTAAAGCTACAGTATCAGAAAAATTCCTTGACTTATTATAATCTCTTCCTAAAAATACTCCTTCACTTTTATGTTCAAATTGAACAGGACCTAAATCACTCATACCATATTCAGTAACCATAGAACGAGCTATTGAAGTTGCTTTTCTAAAATCATCTGAAGCTCCAGTTGTAATTTGACCCAAAAATAATTCTTCAGCAACACGACCAGATAATAAACTGGTAATACTTGCTAATAGTTCGTCTTTTGTCATAACAGCAAATTTTTCTTCTTTAGGTAACATCATCGTATAGCCACCAGCATGACCTCGAGGAATTATAGTTATTTTATGTACTTCATTTGCATTTTCTAATTTTATCCCTATAATAGCATGGCCTGATTCATGAATTGCAATTAATTTTTTCTCTTTATCAGTTATTTTTCTACTTTCTTTAGCAGGTCCCATTAATACTCTATCGGTTGCTTCATCAATTTCATTCATTGAAATTGATGATAAATCTCTTCTTACTGCAAGAAGTGCAGCTTCATTAAGTAAATTTTCTAAATCGGCTCCACTAAATCCAGGAGTCCTTTTTGATAAATTTTCTAAATTAACGGATTTATCAAATATTTTACCACGAGCATGAACTCCTAAAATAGCTTCTCGTTCCTTTTGATCTGGAAGACTTACTGTTACTTGACGATCAAATCTTCCTGGTCTTAATAAAGCTGGATCTAATACATCCGGTCTATTTGTTGCGGCAATTATTATAATTCCTTCGTTAACTCCAAAACCATCCATTTCAGTTAATAGTTGATTTAAAGTTTGTTCTCTTTCATCATGTCCGCCACCTAAACCAGTTCCTCTTTGACGTCCAACTGCATCTATTTCATCTATAAATATTAAGCATGGAGCTGTTTGTTTAGCTTGTTTAAACATATCTCTGACTCGAGATGCCCCAACACCCACAAATAATTCTACAAAATCAGATCCACTTATATAATAGAATGGTACATTAGCTTCTCCGGCTACTGCTTTAGCAAGTAATGTTTTGCCTGTCCCTGGTGGCCCTACTAATAGTACCCCTTTTGGAATTCTAGCACCTAGTTTTTGAAACTTTTTGGGATGTTTTAAAAAGTCTATTAATTCAGAAACCTCTTGTTTTTCCTCAACTAAACCAGCTACGTCAGTGAACTTTACAGTTCCTCCCTCTTCATTAAGTTTAGCTCTACTTCTGCCAAAATCCATACTATTTTTATTACTTCCACCAATTTTAGTAAATAACCAAATCATAACCCCTATTAATAATAATGTCGGTATAATATTGACAAAAATAGTTACAAAACTACTGTTTTCTGGATTAGGAGTAGTCACCATTTCTATTTCATCTTCAGTAATATAAACTAATATTTTTTCTAAAACTGGTTCAGATAAAGGAACATTAACTTTAAAACTTTCTATTTCCGAATATTCTTTTAATTGACCGGTAACAAAATATACCCCAGCTCTAGTTTTTTCAGTAATTTCAATTTTTTCTACTGTACCTTTAGATAATTCAGTAATAAATTCATTATAAGTGAATTCATTAACCTTATATTTTGATAAATTATAAAATACCATTACACTTATTATTACCATAAATAAAATAATATATGGTATTGTTTGTCTTTGATAATTTTTATTCTTCATTAATACTCTCCTTTTTTTCGTACTTTAATATTATATCATAAGTTTCATTTTTTTGTTTATCAAAAATGCTTTTTTTAATTCCTGGAATCCATAATATTTCTTTATTATTATCTACTATAATTGGCTGAAAGCTTCTTTCTTGCATTGATAATTTATTATCGATAAAAATAGAACTTATTTTTTTTGAACCATTAAGATTTTTAACTTTAATTTTATCGCCATTTTTTCTATTTCTTACATATAATGGTAATTTTATTTCTTTACTATTTAACCTTATAACAAAATTACTTTTTTCTTCGCATTTTTTTATATTATAATATAAATATCCACATGGTAGTTCCAAATTATCATTAAATATATAATTATAAGAAATTGATTTATCATTATTAAAAATAAATTTTAATTGATTATAATTTTTATATACCTTTAATTTTCGCGGTAAAATCACATAAGAATTCTTTTTATTACTATTAATTAATTTAAAAATTAATTCTACATGATTATTATTAATATTGATAATATTTTTATCATATATTTTTGATAATATTTTTTGTAACAATCTAATTTTAAATATTTCATCTAACAAATTAAATTCAAGTAAATCTAAAATATTATCTTGGTATATTTTATTATATATTATAATAGTTTCGTTATTAAAGTATTCTTCATATTTATTTATCATTTGATTAAATTCTAAAAACTTTAAATGAACTTTAGGATTCTCTTTTTTTAATTCGGGCAATATATAATGTCTGTAACGATTTCGTAAATAATTATCTTGTTCATTAGTACAATCTAAAGCATACGATATTTTATTTAAATCAGCATAATTAATTATATCTTCTTTTGTATTAAAGATTAATGGACGCACAATATAATAATCACCATTTTTGGCAATAATATTAAAACCAGCATAGCCTTTAAAAGTTGTACCTCTGGTTAATCGCATTAAAATTGTTTCCATTAGGTCATCCCCATGATGGGCAGTAAATAAATATTTAGCATTATATTTTTTAATTAAATCAGCAAAAAAATTATATCTAATAATTCGTGCATTCATTTCTAGATTGCCAACCGGATATTTTTTAATTGTTTTTAATTCAAATATTAAATTATTTGATTCACAATATTTTTTTAACAATATTTCTTCTTTATCTGATTCTTTTCTTAATTTATGATTAACATGAGCTACAATGATGTTTAAATTATTTTTTTTTAATAAATCTAATAATACCATTGAATCAGGGCCAAAAGAACATGCCAAAATAACATAATCTTTATTATCAATATTTAAATTTTCAATTAAATTAATTGCAGCTTTCATTAGATTCACCAACTTATTTAATAGTATATAATTAATACTTTTTTATTTCAACAGATAATTATTTATATTTTAATATTTTTTCTTTAATAGTTTCGTTATTAGTTTTTTCCCAATCAATATTTTGTAATTGTCTCCTGAAATTTGCAAATAAAACAAAAAAGGGCCAATATCTTCCTCCACTTTCAGTAATTCTGATATTATATGTCGGACGAGATAACAAATTTTCATTGCTATTATTTTTATTTTTCGAAAAAACAATTTCTATTATTTTATCAATTTTTTTTATAGTTAATATACTAGAATATTCAAATTCATCGTAATCATCACTATGTAAAGTAATTATACCATTATTAATTAAACCGTTTGCTTCAGCTTTCTTTCTGAATCTTAATTTTTGTTGTTCATTTTTCCTTCTAAGTTTTATTATATCATTAAGTGATATATCTCTTAAACCTTCTTCTTTTAAAGGAAAAATATTGCCATTTATAATATCTTGATATAATTGTTTAAATAATATATATATTTCACCATCTTCTTCTTTTATAGTAAAAATAATATCTTCATTATTAAGGTAATAGTTAAGCTCGGGAAACCAACATAAATCAGGTAAATTATTTCTTGCAATAACAAAAGAATTAACGCCATCACATATTATTATATCCGGATTATTTTCATTATTTATTTTTTCTATTTTTATCATATTATCTTATATAAAAAATCTCGCAAATAATTATTTACGAGTTTTAATATCCTATCTTTTACTAAATTGAGGTGCTTTACGAGCTTTTTTAAGACCATACTTTTTACGTTCTTTAACACGTGGATCACGAGTAATCATACCTTCAATTTTTAATATTTTACGAAAAGCATCATCTCTTGTTTGATCAGCATCTTTATCATATTCAAGTAAACATTTAGTAATTCCTAATCTAATAGCTCCTGCTTGGCCTTTAAATCCTCCACCTTTTACTTTAATACTAAAATCAAATGTTTTTTCAGTATTTGTAAGTACTAATGGTTGTTTTAAATCCATAACTAAAGTTGCAAAAGGCATATATTCATTAACATCTTTACCATTTATTATAATATTTCCTTTTCCTGAAACCATTTTTACTTGGGCAATTGACTCTTTTCTTCTGCCTGTAGCAGTAATTTCATTTTTTTTCATCTTTATCTCCTAATCAATTGATAATTCAGTTGGCATTTGAGCTTGATGTTTATGGTCTGGCCCAGCATATACAAATAATTTCTTGTACATTTGTCTACCTAAGCGTCCTTTTGGAAGCATACCTTTAATAGCTCTTTCCACCATTTCAACTGGATAACTTTCTATCATAGTTTTCGCATTACGTTCTCTTAATCCTCCAGGGTATCCTGAATGATTGTAATACATTTTATTATTGATTTTATCACCAGTTAATTTAACTTTATTAGCATTAACAATAATAATAAAATCACCACCATCAATATGAGGGGTAAATGTAGGTTTATGTTTTCCTCTCAATATGTGAGCAGCTTTTGTAGCCATTCTACCTAAAGGAATCCCATTTGCATCTATTAAATACCACTTACGATCAACAGCTTCTTTTTTTTGCATAAATGTTTTCATTTCAATATTTCCTTCCTATACTAATATCTTTATGATTTCCCAGGTCATAAAAGAAAAAAGTATAAAATGTACCGCTTTAAATTATATGAAATTAATTATTAAAAGTCAACCTTAACTTATTAAAAATTAAGACTTTTACAATTTAATTACTCTTTTTAAACTTATATATTGCAATTATATCATCAAAATAATATATTTCTTTATATTTATTTGTTTTAAAACTACTTAGATTATATTTTTCTTTATTATAGCGAAGATCTAAAACTATATAATCAGTTTTTTTATTAGTGTAGTCATAATCATATAGTTCATCTACATACCATAAATTAGCTACGAAAAAGGTTGTTGCTTTAACACTTTTATTATCCGGAATTAGATTTAAACCTTCATTTATTATTTTGGTTTGTTCGATATTATTAATATATGTTTTAATTATTGTAGTTTTCGGAAAATGAGTTGCTGAAAAAAATATTAAGGAAGATGATACTCCACAAATCAAAAGCTTTTTAACAAGCTTTTTAGGTAAATTTTTTATATTTATTATGGCAAGATAAAATAGAAAAGCAATACTTCCATATGTATATTGAAAGCCAATATTATATTGATAACCATAATTTGTCATTAGATTTATTAATACAAGCGGTAATAATAAAATTATTCCCGATGGTTTTTTTATTGCAAGAGGTAACAATGCCATAGGTACAAACATATAAATTAGAAAGTTTAGTTTTTCGACATTTAATAATTGATAAAATAAATAAGCTGGGTTTTTAATTATATTAATTATAACAGAAATAAGATTATTTTCTCCATTAAAAAGGAAATTTTCATAACGATAAGCCATTATTCCTTCACCGTATATTTGCATTAAAGTAGTAACCAAAGAAAAATATATTACTGACGCAATTATTAAGTGCCAACCATTTATGTTTTTTCTTTTAGAAAATAATAAATATAAACCAATAAATCCTATATATACAGCAGCATCTTCTTTAACTAACATAACTAATAAAACAAATAAAGCGGTTAATTTAGAATTGCCTTTTTCTATAAAATAAAATAAATACAATAATAAAACGGCTAATATTTTATTTTCATGAAAATAATAAAAATTCCCACCGATAAGAGCCGGCATTAATATATAAATAATTGATAAGGCAATTATTATTTTATCATTATACTTATAATGTTTACATAATTTATAAATGGGTATAAGTCCAAGTGCTATTACAATTGCTTGCATTATAAGAAGTGTAACAGGATTAGAAAAAATTAGATAAAAAGGTAAAAAAAGATAAAGAATAGGTGAAAAATGAACCGCAAAATGACTTAATAGATTACTTCTTTCAACAGTTGTGTAAGGAATTAATGTTTCATTCATATAATGAAACATTTGCGAAAAAATTCCAAAATCATAACTTGGCGCTAAATAGGAAAGATAATAAAGAATTGTTAAAGAAGAAATAAACCCCACAAAAAGTATACCTAAGCTTGTACATATTATTATAGTTATGTTTTTCTTAATAAAAAAGCTTTTAAGTTTATTATTATAATAAAAAACAAGTGCCCCCATAATTATTGATGAGACAAGAGCATAATAAAAATTTTGTACCATTGTATTTGTAACTATAAATAATGATAAGCATGAACAAATTAATATATAAGACTCCCAATTTTTATATAACTTATTTTTAGAAAATAAACATAATAAAAGAAATAATAATATAATTATTAAGAAATGAGGTAAAAATGAAATAGAATTAAAAAATGCACTAGTATTAAAATTATTTTTAGAAAATAATATCTCTACTAATGATACAGAGATAAACGAAATTAATAATTTAGTAATTAATGAAAAGGCATTTTGTTTTTTTATTATTTTAATTATTTTTTTTAATTTATCCATAGTTACCTCTATTTATTTTTAATTTTACTTACATATTTTTTCAAATCTTTGAATAATTTTTTTGGCACCTAATAACTTCATTATTTGAAATAGATCTGGTGAAACATCTTTTGTAGTTATAGCTAATCTTAAAATATTGCTAATATCAGCTACACTTCCCTTATAATTACTTGGATTTTCTTTATATAACTTCATATCTGAAGCAAATCCGACTTCATCACTTAATTGTTTAATTTTTAGAAACCAGTTCTCTTTATCATCATTATAATCATAATATTTTTCAATATATAAATTAATAATTCTTTTGTAATTTTCTGAATTATTAACTTTAGTAAAATCAATGTTTTCATTATTAAATAATTCATCATACATGTACCAAATATTTTCTTTCACTTCTGACCAAGAAGCAAAATCTTTTCGAGGTTTTTTTTGCTCTCTTTCAATATTTAGTATATTGATGGAATATTCAGGATATTTATTTAATAAATTATATAATTCTTTATCATAAATAGATGACCATTCTAAAACATTAAGATAAACTTCTTTTGCAGTTAATCTAGAAATATAATTTTTAGAAATATTTAATAATTTCTCTAAATCAAATAATGACCCACTAGCTGACATTTTTTTAAAATCAAATTTAAATTTTTCTATACCTTTATCTGAATTTTGATTTAACCATTCCTCAAAATTAGAGTTTGCAGTTGTCATCAAATAAAGTTCAACAGCTTTAATAGGTATTCCTTTTTCATGATAATAACTAAGAGCAGCTTCAGGATCTTTTCTTTTAGATATCTTTCTAATAGAATCTCCATCTTTTTTGTTAACGGGCGCTAAATGGCAATATTTAGGCATTTCAAAATTTAATAAATCAAATAATTGTTTATGTACAGGAAATGAACTTAACCATTCATCGCCTCTTAATATATGTGTTACTCTCATTAAATGATCATCAATAACATGGGCAAAATGATAAAGAGGAATTCCATCTGATTTAAGCAATATGATGTCTAAATCATTTTCCGGAAAATCTATTTTACCTTTAATTAAATCTTGACAGCTAATTTTTTTATTAAAGTTTCCCGGTGATTTTAATCTTAATGTATATGAAATACCATTTATAATTTTTTGTTCTATCTCCTCATACGATAAGTATCTACATTTAGCATATCTTCCGTAATATCCCAATCTTTCTTTTCTTGATTCTTGATTTAATCTAATTTCATTTAAATCATCTTCACTACAAAAACATGGATAAGCTAAATTTTTTTCTATTAAACTTTTAGCAAATGTTTGGTATATTTCTTTTCTTTCACTTTGTAAATAAGGCCCATATATTCCCTTATCTTCAGCTTGATTAATTCTTCCTTCTTTAATTTCAATATTAAAATTTGTTAAATCATCTATTATACCTTGTATTCCATTATCAACACTTCTTTTTAAATCTGTATCCTCAATTCTTAAAAAAAATATTCCCTTGGTATCTTCAGCTATTTTTTTTGCTATAAAAGCAGTTCTTAAACTGCCCATATGAACAAAACCAGTCGGAGATGGGGCAAATCTAGTTACTATGGCATTAGAAGGCAAATCTCTTTCAGGATATTTTTCTTCATAATAATTAATACTTTTATTAATATTTGGATATAACATATTAGCTAATTTTTTATAGTCCATTTTTTATGCCTTCTTTCATATTAAATAATATATCATAATTTAAATTTATTTAAAATAGATTCACTACAAAAAACAACGATTATATTCGTTGTTTTAAGTTTTTTCTTTATTTAATTTCAATGGTTTTCTTTGTTTCATCTTCATGTTTTTTAGGAACTGTAATTAATAATGTACCATTATCAAATTTTGCATCTACTTTTTCTTCATCTACATCTCCTAATGAAAAAGTTCTAGAATATTCACCATAACTTCTTTCTCTTCTGATGTAATTTTTGTCTTCATCTTTTTCTTCTTTAATTTTTGATGCTTTAATTGTTAAATAATTGTTTTTTAATTCAATATTAATATCTTCTTTATCGAATCCGGGAATATCCATTTCTATATGATATACATTCTCCTTTTCATAAATATCGCATTTCATATCGTTCCTTTTTGATGAAGTAATAAAAAAGTCATCAAAATCATCATTAAAGAAAAAACTTCTTGGAATTAAATTCATTAATTCACTTCCTTTCATAATTTTATTATATCATTTTTTTAGCACTTGTCAACTACAAGTGCTAAATTTCGACAAATTTTTTAACCTAAATTTAATTTAGGTTAAATATTGAAGTTTGTTAAGTCATCTATTGTGTTATTAAAGATAAATAATAAGAGTTCTTTATCAATTGTACTTAAATTTTGTTCTAAAGTATGGACAGTTCTAAAACATAAATCAGGGCGATAAGTTATAACATTTAATAAATTAATAACACCTAATTCTTTCAAATACATTAAAACTTCGATCACATTATTTCGCATTACTTCAAAGTTTTCAATTACATCAGGATGCAAAGTTTGTTTTAATAAACTAATTTCTTCTTCAGTAATATTAAACTGCTCTAGATAGTTCATCATCGTTCTTTTCAACTCCTGTTCTTTCAACTAAGTTTTTAATAAAGATAAATTCTTTTTCTTCTAAAGTTGAATTATATACTAAGGCATATAGTAAGGCTTTTTTTTCATTAAAACCATCTGCCATCAATAGTTTAAAAACTCTGAAAACTTTTAGCCTAGATATTATCTGCGTATCAAATATTAGTTCCAATTTTCTTTTTAATAATGCAAGTGGTGAATTAGAATAAATGGCTGGTCTATTCGCTTCATCAATTAATTCCATAATTGGATAATCACTTTTTATAATATTGATTTCGGGCTCATTAATAATACTATCATCATTTTTAATATATTCTTTTAACTGATTAAATTCTTGGAATGATAATTTAGAATCATCTTCAAAGCTACAATTCATTAATCTTTGATACTCAATATTAATATTTTCCCAAACCGGCATTTTATTTTTATGAGCATAATAGATTCTTTTAATTATTAATGTCTTTAATATTTTCCCGGAATTTTCATCATTAATATGTATAAACTCATTTAAACCCACTTCGATAAATTGATCAATCTTAGATGCTAAATCAATACTATTTAAGATAGTATAACAAGAATTTTTTTCTTCAAAAAATGATTTTAAATCAAAACTATATAGTCTTAAAATATCTAAATTTTTTTTAATTAATCCTGAATATCTATTAAAAGAATATTGATTATTCAGAGAAAGATTACATTTATCAATTAAAATACTAATATCAGCGCCATAATTTATAAGCAATTCGATATTAGATAATAAATTCTCATTATCTATATGTAAAAAATTAATATCCTTATCGATAATATTATTGATTGCAACATTATATTGTTTAAATATTTTAGCGTTTTCAACAAAATTTCGGCATCCTTGTTCGCTAAACATCGTAGTAGCATTATTAACTATTTTGAATAGTTCTCCCCCAGCACTTTTTATCCCAAAATAATTATAAAGCGTGCTAAGTATTAATTCAATTCTTTGTTTAGATGATTTTGTTAAAATAAAAATCAAAGAATAAATATTATTTGTTTTAATTTTAGATAGTATTACTTTATTTTCTTCTTTTAAATACTTTGCAAATTTATCAATTTTACTTAAATCTTCATTGGCTAATTGTGTTTTTAATTTTTCTTCTAAAATATCATAATTATAACCTAAATAAGATAATATTTCTTTTAATTTTTGAATATGTTCAGCATCTACTAACTTGTCGGACGGTTTCTTCTTTTTTAAATTAACTGAACTGAATATATCTTGAAAAGGATCAGAATCTTCAAAATTTAAAGGCGTAATCTCTATTTCTTCAATTTTTTCTTCTTTATCATAATCTTCAATAATTCTTTCCGTAACTATTACTTGTTCAGGTTCTTCTTTAGATTCAACAGGAGTCAAATTTATAGTAATATTAGGTTTAGCTATCTGACTTTCTTTTATTCCAGTATATATTTCGCTAAATTTTCGAGCATTAAATTCATTAACAAAAGTAAATATTTTATCCAAATTATTTTCAGCATCTTTAGGCGTTTCATTACGAACAATGTTTTCTAATATATCATAATCTTTATCAGAAAATAACTCCTCATTTTGGACAATTCCTAGAATTTTGTGGTAATCTGACATTTGATTTCGGTTTTTTTCTTTTGTATTTTTAATGTTATATTCATTTTTAGAAATAGTTATATTAATTAATTCTTTTAATTCTTCTAAATTTAATAATTGACTTTTATTTAATGTTAATTTAGTTTGATTTTGTTTAGCTAATTCTGCTAAACCTTTAATAAATTTAATATTACCTAAAAAAATATTGCGAGCCTCAAGTGGTTCTAAATTATTTACTAAATTATTAAGAATATCTTCTTTTAAATTAATAATATCTTCAGGATGGTTAAAATTATTTAAAAAGGTATTTAATTCGGTATTATCAAATGCCAATTGTTGAATTTGACTATTATCTAATGTAGATAAAGCCGGCTTAATAATACTAATTAAAAGTTCTTTTCCTGACAGCATAATTTCTTCCTCCTTTTTAATTCTACTTATTTTTTTAATATATTTTGTTCTTTTTCTTTATACTCTAAAACTCTTTTTTTAACAATATCATAAGTCTCAATATAATCTCTTAAATCTCCAACCATATTTTTATATTCAATTTCATATAGCCCTTTATTCTCGTGATATTTTTTTAATAATTGTTTAAAGAAAATCAAGTTTAATCTTAAAGTTTCTGATATATAAGCTAAGGTAATTTTATTTTTTTCATAAGAGTCTTCTTCATTAACGTATTTTTCGTGTAAAACGGAAATTTCGGTTAACCTTGTTGTATCATCTTCGCCATAACTTTTTAATAATTCTATTTCTTCAATAATAATTTCTTGAATTCTTTCTATTAACAAAGTATCTTCATCTTTTAGTTTTTTATCATTTTCAATAGATTTTGATTCTGCCTTATTAATTTCGGTTTCCTTTACAGTTACTTTTGTGGCTTTCATTCTAGATATTTCTAATAATTTTTCACAGATAATTATCGCTTGTTCTTTTATTTCAAACGAAATTTCTTTTTGTTCTGAGATAATTTTATCATAGGCAATTATTTCTCTTTCCAGCATTAAACATACTATAGCGTTTTGAATTATTACATAAGGCATTTCAATTTGTTTAGCTGTTTCATCAATTCTTAATAAAACATTATCGATACTAATTGCTAAATTCTTTGATAAAAATAGTTCTTGCACTTCTTTTAATGTTTTTCCATATTTTTGTTTTTTTCTTTCAACAATTAGTCGATATTTATCAAGTACTTTTTCATCTTCATCCTTAGATATTCCTTTATTAATAACTAAACTATAATTTAATTTTCCTACTTCTTTTTTAATAGCCATTTTAGTTGGTAAGTCAAATCCGCATTTATTGAGCATATCATTAAAAGTATTCATATCAAAAATAGGTTTACTCAATTCTCCACCTTTAAATTTGCTAATATATTTATTATAAGATTCAAGTATTTCTTCCAATGAAGAAATATGATTTTTTTGTTCATTTTTATATTGAGTTATATAATTTGATATTTGAAATGTTATTTTTTTTATTTCTTCCATAGCTTCATTATATTGAGGTGCTTCTGTAAGATTACCATGAGTATAAGTTATTTCTTGATATAACTTTATTATTTCTTTATTTCTAGAAAAACTTTCAGTTAATGTTAATATATCTTCTTCTCCCATTTCTTCTAATAATTTACTATAATCTTGATCATTTATTTTAATTATATCATCTGTGGATAATTTATCATCAGTAATATCATATTTAAACAAAATATTTTCAATAGCTAAAACGGCATTTTTATTTCTTTCTACTTCAGTGATTAAAGAAGTGGTTGTTGTTATTCTTTTTGTTAATTCATCTAATAATGTTTGGATTGGCTTCAATATGATCACCTCTTTACTATAAGTAATTTTACCATACTATTATTTAACATTCAAATAAAATCTATCTTTACAAGTGACATATAAATGATTTAAAATAAGATAAAATAATAAGAGGTTATTATGAAAACATTATTTAAAAAAGCTATTTTTTTCTTATTATGTTTTAATCTCTTTTTTGTATATGTAAATGCTGAAAATATTGATAGTGTTATATTTAAAAAATGTATTGATGGAGATACTGCAATATTCACTTTAAATAATGAAGAAATTAAAGTAAGATTTTTAGCTATAGACACTCCCGAAACGGTTCATCCCAATAAAGAAAAAGATCCTATTGGAGTATTAGCTAGTGAGTATACATGTAATAAAATTAAGAATGCTAAAAAGATAATATTAGAATATGATGAAGCCAGTTCTAAATATGATAAGTATAATCGATTTTTAGCTTGGGTATGGATAGATGATTATTTACTACAAGAAGAACTAATTAATTTAGGATATGCTAAACTCGATTATCTTTATGGCGATTATAAATATATCGAGGAATTATTTGAGTTAGAGGACTTATCGAAAGAAAAAAAAATAGGCATTTGGAGTGCTAATGATCTAATTTATAAAGTAGAATTTTATATTGATGAGAAAATAATTACTAAAGAAGTATATGAAAATGATAAAATTAATTACTTTGAACCTTATAAAAAAGGTTATCAATTTATTGGTTGGAATTATAATAATAAACTTTTTGATTTTGATACTAGAATTAAAAGTGATATTAAATTAAAAGCTATATTTGAAAAAAATATTACTAATTCAGAAATAGTAATATTTATATTATTGATATTAGCATATCTTATTAATAAAAAAGGTATAAAAAAGAAATTGAAGAAATAAAATAATTATGATATAATTTTTTTATAATAAAAAGGAGTGTAAAAAATGAATAATGAAGAAAATAATTATGAATTACCTAAAAAAATAGATGAGGTAAATAATAATCAAGTACCTAATAATGAAAATATATTTAATAATGCTATGCCTACACAACCAATTATACAAGAAAAAAATCAAGAAAATATTGATAATTTAACAGTAAAAGAAGAACCAACTTTTGATCTTAATATTAATACTCAAAATGCTTTTTCAGATCAAAATGAATTTCAAATAAATAATGAAATACAAAATAATCCAACTCCATTAACTACTCTTGAACCAACTTTAACACCTAATATTCCAGGAATTAATGAAGAGCCATTTATAGCTCAACAGCCTCAAATAAGTGATAATGATGTCTTTCCCGTTCCTATATCTAACATTTTAGAAGAAAAAACAATAGTAGAGCAACCTATTAATACTACTCCTCAATCGGTTATAGTTAATCAATCTCAAAGCGATCTTGTTACTCCTACTCCTGAACCAGTTTCAATACCTAATGTTCCAGGAATTAATGAAGAACCAGTTGTAATTCAGCAACCTCAAATAATTGATAATACCATTATAGAGCAGCCTATTAATACTACTCCTAACTCTGAGCTAACTGAACAATCTCAGAACAATCTTGTTACTCCTGCTTCTGAACCAACTGTAATTCAAGAACCTAATGAACAAGAAGTGAAATTGGAAAAAAAGATAGTTATTGAAGAACCAGTAATAAAAGAAAAAGAAAAGGGAAATGCAATAGTTGGCTTTTTTGCTTTATTAATTATTTTAGGTGCCATTCTAGCTGCGTTTTGGTATTTTATATCTGAAGGAATAATTAAAATGCCAGATAATATAAAATTACCTGACGGTATAAAATTGCCTTTTAAAGAAGCAAACACAACTACGACCACTAAAGCTGCTCAGCAACTTGTTATTAATTATGGATTATATAAAGAATCAGAACCTAGTACTTGCCCAAATAAACCTGTATCTTTAATAATTAATGAAGATAAAACATTTTTATTTACTAGTATAACTTTTGATACTGTAAATAATACTTGTGCTAGTAATGAAATACCGGGTACATATATATTAAATAATGATAATATTTCCTTAACACAAAATAATGGAGAAACAATTGTAATTAATGTTGCAAACGAAGATGGAAAACTAATTCTTTCTGTACC